>JAMOSA010000267.1 GCA_027063325.1 Campylobacteraceae bacterium | reverse complement strand
ACCCATAATCAATTTTTGCTCTAAGTGTATGTAGAGGAACACGACCCTCAAGATACCACTCAGTTCTAGCCATTTCAGCACCACCGAGACGACCTGCTACTTGAACTTTGATACCCTTTGCACCCTGCTTTAGAGCACCTTGGATAACTTTCTTCATAGCTCTTCTAAATGCTACACGGCGTTCAAGCTGTGTTGCAATATTTTCTGCTGCAAGCTGGGCAGAAGCTTGAGGTCTTTTCTCTTCACGAATATTGATAGCTACATCTTTACCAAGCATCTTTTGAAGTTTGGCTTTTAGCTTCTCTATATCTGCACCTCTTTTACCAATAATGATACCAGGGCGTGCTGTAACTATAGTTATACGAATTTTTTTAACAGTTCTTTCAATAATAATATTGCTTACACCTGCATAAAACAACTCTTTTTTAAGGAACTTGCGGATTTTATAATCCTCTGCAATAAATGCAGGAGTACGATCCTTTGCAGGATGCCAACGAGACTCCCAATTTCTGTTGATACCAAGTCTCAGGCCGATAGGATTGACTTTCTGACCCATATTATGCTTCCTTTCCGTCTTCTATGTTTGCCGCTGTCTCAGCTGCTGCTTTTGCACCCTTTTGTGCAACTTCAGAAGCCTCTGCTACCTCTACATAAATATGAGAAGTTGGCTTTAGGATTCTAGTAGCTGTACCTCTGGCACGAGGTCTCCATCGCTTCATAACTGCTGCTTTGTCAACACGACAAGATGTGATTACTACCTCTTCTGGCTCATAATCACCATTTGCCACTGCAGATGCAATTACCTTTGCAATAATTCCAGCAGCTTTATTTGGCATAAACTCCAGTGATGCCAATGCCAACTCTGCATTCATACCCTGTACTTCACGGGCTACAAGACGGGCTTTAGTTGGAGAAACTCTTACATATTTAAGTGTTGCTTTACTCATCTTATCCTACCTTCTTCTGGACACTACCTTTGTGTCCTTTGAATGTTCGCGTAGGTGCAAATTCACCCAGCTTGTAACCAACATGGTTTTCTGTAATATATACAGGCACAAACTGTCGCCCGTTGTGTACATTTATGGTCAAACCAATCATCTCTGGAAAGATAACCGAACGGCGTGACCAAGTTTTGATAGGCTTGTTTGAGCCCTCCTCTTTGGCTTTTAGAACCTTTTTCATCAAATGATCGTCGATGAAAGGACCTTTTTTCAATGATCTTGCCATACTTGCCCCTTACTTTTTCTTTTTTCTTGAGATGATTAGCTTATCGCTAGCCTTCTTTTTACGAGTCTTATAACCCTTAGTTGGCATACCCCAAGGAGAAACCGGATGACGACCAGAGTTTGTTTTACCTTCACCACCACCGTGTGGGTGATCAATTGGGTTCATCGCACTACCTCTGGTTTGAGGTCTGATACCTCTGTGTCTGTTTCTACCAGCTTTTCCTATTACCATATTGGCAAAATCTTCATTACCGATTGTACCAACAGTAGCCATACACTCACCAAGAATATATCTCATCTCTCCAGATGGAAGTCTCAAAGATACATACTTGCCATCTCTACCCATAATCTGAGCATAACCACCGGCACTTCTGGCAATTTTACCACCTTGACCAGGATTCATCTCTATATTGTGAACCAAAGTACCAACTGGGATGTTTTTAAGCTTCATAGCATTACCAGGCTTGATATCAAGACCAGCTTCAGCAGCCATTACAATATCGCCTACTTTTAATCCCTTTGGCTGAAGAATATATCTCTTTTCACCATCTACATAGTTAATTAGGCAGATTCTACAGTTTCTGTATGGGTCATACTCGACTGTAGCCACTTTACCCTCAATTCCAAACTTATTTCTTTTAAAATCGATAATTCTATATAGCTTTTTGGCACCAGCCTCTTTGTGTCTTGAAGTGATACGACCATAACTGTTTCTTCCCGCATGTCTGGGGAGTTTTTTCAATAGACTTCTAACAGTTGGCTTTGATGTAATGTCACTGCTGTCAAGCACTGTCATAAAACGACGCGAAGGCGTCGTTGGTTTAAATGTTTTAATTGCCATCTTATCCCCTTATACCGATAGACTTTCTATTTTGGCATCTTCAGGCAATTTAACATAAAACTTTTTGCTGTCAGCTCTCTTGCCCTCAATACCTTTAAATCGCTTCACTTTACCACTAACTCTCATAGAGTTGACTCTAAGAGGCTTAATACCAAAGTACTCTCTAAATACCTCTTTCAAGCTGTTTTTAGTCATTCTTGGCGTAGTCTGTACGACGATAACACCCTCCTCTTGAAGGTTAAGTGTCTTCTCCGTATAGATTATCGCTTTAATATCTGTAATATCTGCCATCTTAACCCTCTTTTGTCAAATTTTCCCATACAGCTTTCTCTATCACTACAGAGTGATAAGCTGCAACAAGATATGCATTAAGCTCATTTGCTTCAATCAAATAGCAATCTTGAAGATTTCTAAATGCTAAAAATGTATTCTCATCAATTAACTCTTTTACAAAAAGAGTATCTCTTTGGTTGAAACTGTCAGCATAAGCTCTTGCATCTTTTGTCTTACCAGACTCAACAGCTATACTATCTACTACAAAAAGCTTCTCATTGGCTACTTTTTCTGCAATTGCATGCATCAAAGCAAGTCTCTTTTGCTTCTTGTTTACCTTTTGAGTATAGTTTCTATCTGTTGTAGGTCCAAATACTACACCACCACCTCTGTAGTGTGGAGCTCTGATTGAACCCTGTCTTGCACGACCGCCACCCTTTTGGGCAAATGGCTTCTTACCACCACCGCTTACAGCTGAACGATTTTTCGTTTGAGCTGTATTTGCACGCATATTTGCCATATAGGCTTTGCAGTATAGATACAGGTTGTGTGGATGTACCTCTAAAAAACTTTGAGGTAAATCTGATGTTTTGATTACTGTTGCGTTACTCATTTGACAATCCTTACCAATCCTCTTGCACCCTTATGACCAGGTACTGCACCCTTTAGTACCAAAATGCCATTTTCAGCATCAAAAGAGATTACTTCATTTTTTACAGTTGTTTTTGTATTACCATAGTGTCCTGGCATCTTTTGTCCTGGTTGAACACGACCTGGCCACTCACACATACCGATACTTCCTGGAGCTCTGTGGAATCTTGAACCATGAGCACCTGGACCACCTGCAAAGTTATGTCTTTTCATAACACCAGAAAAACCTCTACCTTTGCTGTTGAAGCTACTTTTTACAACTTTTGCTTCTGCCAAAGGCTCTGTGTTAAGGTCACCTGCTTGAGTACCTTCTGCTACCTCAATAGTCATAAATCTGTTAAACTCTTTAGAGATATCATACTTTTTTTGTTGACCCTCTATTGACTTATTGATTTTCTTTCCGCTGTGATATGCCACCAGTGCTTTTCCATCTTCTCTGACTTCGCAAACTTTTGCCTCTACGACTTTGAGTAGAGTAACCGGAACACTAGGTACATCAATCGTTCGGCTCATACCGATTTTTTCTACGATAAATTCCATCTGTTACTCCTTATTTGTCCATAGAGCGGATCTCAACTTCAACTTCTGGAGCGAGATCTAACTTCATCAAAGAATCTATTGTCTCAGATGTAGCAGCTACTATGTCTATCATTCTTGCGTGAATTCGTATCTCAAATTGCTCTCTACTATCTTTATTGATGTGAGGAGAACGAAGTACGGTATATCTTTTGATTTTTGTTGGCATTGGGATAGGACCCCTTAGCTCCGCACCTGTTCTTTTAACAGCATCTACAATAGCTGCAACTGAACGATCTAAAACACGATGATCATAAGCTTTCAGCTTCAATCGAATCTTTTCCATTTTTTTCCTTCAAAAGAACTCGTCAAATTACTTTGACACTATTTTTGGAGTGTGGATTATACTAAAATAGTACTGCCATATCGTTTATTTTCAGTATTATTTTGCTACAATCTTTAAATTAACTTCCTTTTGAAAAGGAAATATATGAATATATTGGACTCTTTATATCTATCAGCTCCTGCAAACAGTAAATTTTTTGCTAGAAAATTACAACTACCCAGTAGTGGCTCTTTTGAGATAAATGGTGCCAGAGGTGTAGGTAAAACCTCTTTGATACTGGATTATATATCCCAACTCAAAGAGGAAGAGTATCTATATATAGATTGCCAGGAACCTATATTTGCACTGGAAGATATTGATTATCTTGAAATAGATGAATTTATTATAGAAAATGGTATTAAAACTGTTATTTTGGATCACTACTTTGAGGGATTTATACAAAGTCTGCCAAGAGCCAAACAGATAATTATACTCTCAAGAGTAAAGAGTGAGTTTGATTTAACAAGCTACACACTCTATCCGCTGGATTATGAAGAGTTTTTGGGATTTGACAAAAGCTCTATACCATCAAGCAGTTTTAACAGGCTGTTAAAGCATGGTACCTTGCCATCTATTGCCAATACATCAAACCAAAATATCAAACTGGAGCTAAAATCACTCTTTTTTGAAAGATTTGATACAAATGAGAGCAGACTGATACTTATACTGGCAAGATTTCACGGTAAAAGAGTAACTCCATATAAACTATATACTTATGCAAAAGAGTATTTTAAAATATCAAAAGACTGGGTATATAAAAGATACCAACAATTTATAAAAGAGGGGCTGATTATAGAGCTAGAGGATATAGAAAAAAGGAGTGGCAAGAGAGTATATATGTATGATTTTGTGTTGCCTAAATATCTAAATCCCCTACAGAGCTTTCCAACAACATTTGACTCTTTGGTAGTACTTGCTCTATATAAACATCAAATAGAGTTTTTAAACAGTGATGGATTAGGATATATTTTACCAAAACAAAATATTATCATTACTCCTGCACCTTTTGAGAGTGAAGAGCAGTTTTGGAAAAAAGCTCACAAACTTATATCAAGATACCAAAGAAAATCTATTAAGCGAGTAAATATAGTTACAGTATCCTCATCCTATACATTTACTATTGCAAATATTGTTTTTGAGGCTATGCCCTTTTTTGAATGGAGCATACTAAACGAAGAGGATTTATCTGCAATTTAAAGTACAAAAAATCCTAATTACGATTTACGATATAATATAATACTATATCTAAGAGGGTTAACCATATAAGGAGACAAGATCTTTATGCAAGAGAGTAGAGCAATTGAGTCTAAACTAGACTTAGTAGAGTATATAGAAAAATTCAAATCTTTTCTATCTCGTCCAAAATCACCTGTTATGGGTGGCGATATATATCAGCACTATAAATTTGTAAAAGCATTAGAGGGGGTGGAGTTTGCTACTCCTCCACAAATTCCACCTGTTGAAGAGCTTATTATCAAACTCCAAAAACAAGCAGTATTAAGAGTTGATGAAATTTTCAATTTTATTCAAATTACAAGATTTTTCAACAAACTAAAGGCTTCCACCCTGCCCTCACCTTTGGGTGAATGGATAGGTGATATAAATATACCAGATGATATATCTTATATATCTGAGTACTTTACTGATGATGGAGATATTAATCCACAAAAAGAGCCTAAGTTATATGATATATCCCAAGCTATAAAACAGAATAAAGGTGCTATCAAAGATACACTGCTGTCACTAACGCGTTCACAAAAACTAAAAGATTATTTGGTAGATACCCAAATACATTTAATCAATGGTGAAGAGGCACTTTTGGTTAGAGGAGGATTTTCAAATGCCATAAAAGCTACTGTAGTTGGCAGAAGTTCTGCAGGATTTTTTTATGTGATACCAGATAGCATATCCAAGCTAAAATCAAAAGAGTCAGAACTCTTAAGCCAAAAAGAGGCAATTATATACAGATACTGTAAAGAGTTCTCTGCCATTTTACACAAATGGATAAAATTTTTAAAGTTTATTGATAAAGCCTATGACAGATTTGATCACTACCAAGCCAGAGTAAACTTTGCCAGATATTCAGATATGCACTTTGTACTTCCTACTTCACAATATGGAGTAGTTTTAGAAGAGTTTGCACACCCAGCTATTGATAGACCAAAGCCAATATCAATCTCTCTTACTAAACCAATCACTCTAATTACTGGTGTAAATGCTGGTGGTAAGACTATGTTGCTAAAGTCTATTTTAGCATCTGTATATATGAGTAAATATCTACTGCCAATGAAATGCAATCCCAACAAAACAAAAATAGGCAGATACAAATATATCGAAGCTATCATTGATGATCCCCAATCTGTAAAGAATGATATATCTACATTTGCAGGTAGAATGGTAGAATTTTCAAAACTATTCAAGATTAAAAATGCTTTGGTTGGAGTAGATGAGATAGAGCTTGGAACAGATGCTGATGAAGCTGCATCTTTGTTTAGAGTACTGCTTGATAATCTCAAAAGTCGCGATATTCACTTTGTAGTAACAACTCACCATAAAAGATTGGCTTCACTAATGGCAGGAGATGAGAGTGTGGAGTTGATTGCTGCAATATATGATGAACAAAAACAGACTCCAACATATACATTTTTGCAAGGTAGTATTGGTAAAAGTTATGCATTTGAGACAGCACAAAGGTATGGCATACCAGTACCGGTAGTAACAAAAGCAAAAGAACTTTATGGAGAAGATAAAGAAAAACTCAATGAACTTATAGAGCGTTCTACTCAGCTAGAATCTCAAATGAGAGAAAAGATTGCACAGATAAATAAAGAAAAAGAGAAGTTAAACAAAAAAACAAGAGAGCTTGAAGAGCTTAAAGAGAAGATGCAAGAGGAACAAAGAAAAAGACTCATTACACTAGAAAATAGATATAATGCTGCTACAAAAAGAGCATTAAAAGCACTAAAAGAGGCAGAAAATCCAAATGCCAGAAGATTACTCAATGAAGCTCACAAATTCAAACAAAATGCCAAACCAAAAGAAGAGAATAAAAATGAGCATATATTTAAGGTAGGGGAGAGCGTCAAATACCACTCACAAACTGCCCAAATAGTATCACTAAAATCAAAAGAGGCTATGATAGAGACAAATGGCATAAAAGTCAGAGTTCCTCTAAATCAGCTAAAACCAATAACCCAAAATATAAAGCTACCAAAACCCAAAAAAATAGTCACTAATGTAAATGTAGATAAAAGTTCAAGTGTTGGAGTTTCACTAAAGCTACTTGGATACAGAGTAGATGAAGCTTTAGATGAACTTGATGACTTTATAGCAAGAGCACTGCTACATGGTTTAAGTGAGGTAGAAGTAATACACGGAACTGGTACAGGAGCATTGGCAAGAGCTATTAGTGAGCATCTCAAAAAACACCCAAAAGTACAAAGTTTTGGCAGGGTAAAAGGAAATATGGGAGCTACGGTAGTAAAATTATAAAGGAGAAGAGATGAAAAGAGTATTAACCATAATAATATTATTAATATCAATAGTATATGCAGAGATACCAACAAAAAAATCAGTTGCAAGATTATATATTGCTACATTTGATAGAGCTCCAGAAGAGGCTGGATTAGATTATTGGATAAATAAATCTAATTTATCACTAGAGGGGATAGCATCTAGCTTTTTTGATCAGCCAGAAACCAAGTTGAAATATCCATCATTTCTTACAAACAAAGAATTTATTGAAGCAGTTTATAGAAATCTACTTGATAGGAGACCGGATAAAGAGGGATTAAAGTATTGGTTAAATGAGTTAAATAGTGGAAATATAACAAAAGATCACTTTATATTGGCTATTATTAACAGTACTTTAAAAGATGACAAAACACTTATGGATAACCTTGAAGATGTAGCTCTCTACTTTGCAGATAGTGGAATATCAGATATAAGAAAAGCCCAATTGTGTATGGCAAATATAGATAGTAGTTATCAAAGCGTTATTGAAGCCAAATCGATGATAGATGATTTTTTAAAGACTCCTACAGTTATTGATAGTGGAAGTGACAGACATGAAAACTACTTTCTGTATGATATTAATAATACAAAATTTGCATATAAAACCGATGGATGTATCTTTCCGCTAAATAAAAATACCAAATTTGATTATCAGATATTTAGTAACAATACTATAAAAGTTGAATTTAGTGAAGATGGTATAGAGTATAAACAATATTGTGCAATAGAGAAGAAATTTCAATATACAAAAGCAACTGATGGAGATATAAAAGCTTTCTATCTTGGACAGAATACACTATATGACGGTAATTCACAAATATACTACCAACTCTATAACTCTTTTGATAGAAGAGGTGTCAAGATAGAAAATGGTGGTTCTACAATGGTTTTAATAAACAGGGACGGATACTATGGAAAAGCTCCCATACTCTCATCTCTTAAAAGAGTTGCTCTCTCTCACAGAGGTGTTAAACCTCTAAATAAAAATGAATCTATAATTGAGTATGGATACTCAAGAAGCAAAGATAGAAGTATTATAAATGATGCAAATGGAATACTATATCTATACAAGAGTAGAGGTTGTATATTTCCTATAGATGAAAATAATCCATACTACTATGAAATTTCAGATGACTATACAATGAGAGTTATATTCTATGAAGATGGCAGAAAAGTAGTCAGCAGATGTGGACTATTGGGCAGATATAGAAAAATAAAAGCCAAAAACTCAAAACCAGATGCCAACAGAATTGAGGGTAAAATATACTACAGTGTAGATAATGAGATATATTACAAAACAAGAGAAGTATATAGAGGTACAATTATAAACATCTATAATGGTGCAGAAAATACAGACATACAGGATATTCCAGGATATATTTTTCATGGCAGTATAGAGGGTGTTTACAAAAATGCTCCTCTATCACACCATGGTCACATAGAGTTGGCAAATCCCAATTTATCTGACAGGGGATATATGAGAGGAGATGATATTACTGTAATGTATGACCTAAGAAGTACAGATTATGCATATAAACTAAAAGATGGCTGTCCATTGCCAAACAACAGTAACATATTTACATTTAATATCTTCAAAAGTAAAAAATTAGAAATCTATTATGATGGAAATACTATACAAGAGTGTATAATCTCAAAAAAATACAAATTCATTACACCAAAAGATGGCATAAGTAGTGCAAAATTAATAAATGATAGTTACTATTATGACAAAAATTTAAATCAATACCATAGAAGTAAAAAAATAAAAAAAGGTGAATTTTTAGAGATATTTGCAGATGGACAGATAGCATATGTCAAAGATGCAAAAAACTACTACTACTGGTTTCCAATATATGAAACTCTAATAGAAGATTCACTAAAAAAATAAAAAAAAGGATAGTAATGGATTCACTCATAGCAGTTCATAGATATTTGGTAGAGGTACTACTTTTTATAATGATTTTTAATATAATAATTCTTCTTATATTAAAAGATAACCTCATTAAAGCAGTACTGCTTGGAAGAATAGGATTTTTTGGATTTTGGATGGCTTGGACAATGGTAGTCTTTAGTGGTTTGATTGTATATATATTTATGAAACAACCATACAATCTGCCAGTAAACAGTATGATAGTAGCCTCAATAATTTTACCAATTATTGATGGATACAGAGCTGTAAAACTGCGTAAGATATGGTCTAGCCATAGGATAGGATTAGCATTTAATACTACTATGATATTAATTGAACTTGCAATAGTTGCAGGTATTATTATACTGACAATCAAGAGTTGATATGCACTTTTTGTACCATACAGATGCAGGAGATGCACAAGTTACTATTGAAGGTGAGAATCACAAATATCTCTTTAAGGTACGAAGAGTCAAAATATCTGACAAAATTACACTAAGAAATCTAAAAGATGGATATGAGTATATATATAAGATTGAGAACATAAACCGTCGCACTGCCCTACTCTTTTTGGCTGAAAAAAAAGTTTTAGAAAAACAAGAGTCAAAAGAGTTGCATATTGGGTGGTGTATAATTGATCCAAAATCTATAGAGAAGTATCTGCCTACAATCAATGAACTAGGAGTTGCCAAAATATCATTTATATATTGCCAAAGAAGTCAAAAGAGTTACAAAGTCGATTTCAAAAGACTCCAAAAAATACTTATAAACTCCTCTCAACAATGTGGTAGAGATACTCTTATGGAACTCGAACTATTTGAAAATCTAA
Organism: Campylobacteraceae bacterium; assembly: GCA_027063325.1. GTDB lineage: Bacteria > Campylobacterota > Campylobacteria > Campylobacterales > Sulfurovaceae > Nitratifractor. The sequence goes on along the minus strand of JAMOSA010000267.1, from coordinate 21,545 downwards.
AGAGTTATCTCTCAAGCTATCCACAAAGCTATATGCTAAACTTCTCAAACAATTATATAGATGATGCAGTAGAAGATATTAAAAGTATTATCATTGGATGTGAAGGTGGATTTACAGAAGATGAAATCAGCTTGATAAAGAGTTCTAAAATAGTAGGGTTAAAAACACCATATACCCTAAAGAGTGAGAGTGCAGTAGTAGCAACAGGTGCAAAACTACTGACTTGATTTTGTTATTCTGCAAGTTTCGATAACAGTTTTACAAGAAGATGAATCTTTTTATATCATTGTAATAATTTGTTTTAAATTAGAGTACATTTAAAAGGAGTTAAATAAAATATATAAGATAGATAAGATACATCACCCAAATAGATGGTGATGTATAAAGTATAAAAGGCAATCTATTTGATAAGTTCAAATGGATTTTCAACAACTCTTTTTCTATCTACGATATATGGAATAAGAGCCGTTTGTCTTGCTTTTTTGATAGCACCTGTTACCATCTCTTGGTGCTTTTTGCAGTTACCTGTCAAACGGCGTGGCATAATCTTGTATCTTTCAGACAAAGAGTATTTTAACATACCCAAATCTTTATAGTCTATAAACTCAACCTTCTGCTCACAATATCTGCAGTATCTTTTTTTGAATTTTCTTCTCTCAGCCATTACTATCTACTCCTAAAATGGTATTTCATCATCATTAATATCAATCTCTGGTACACTTGGTTGAGATGGTGGTTGCTGTGATGGCATAGAGTTAGCCTGTTGAGGTGCTGGTTGATTATAACTGCTATTATCATAACCACTGCCATAACTTTGAGTCGCTTTAGAGTTATATCCTACCTGTTGCGACTGCATATCACCTCTACTATCTAACATTTGCAGATTCTCAACAGTAATTGAGTGTCTGCTTCTTTTTGTACCATCTTGGGCTGTCCACTGCTCTAAGACCAATCTACCCTCAACTAATACTTTGCTCCCTTTTCTGAGATACTGATTGGCAATCTCTGCTGTTCTTCCAAAAAATGTCAAATCTATAAACATTACCTCTTCACGCTGTTCACCACTGGCTGATTTGAATTTGCGGTTTGTAGCAATTCCAACCTTGCCTATAGCACTGCCAGATGGTGAATAGCGTATCTCAACATCTCTAGTAAGATTACCAACCAATATTACTCTGTTATACATTGGGAGCTCCTAAGTGTGTAAATTTCCCTGCTTACTCAGCAGATTCTGAAGCCTCTGTAGCTTCTGATGCCTTTTTTGTTGTATCTTCAGAACTACTACTCTTAGATACTGCATCAACCATTTTTTTATACTGTGCAATCTCTTTTTTGTTGCTGTATTTAACAGTCATAAAACGAAGTATCTCTTCATTGTATCTTAACTGTCTCTCAAGCTCAGAGATCGCATCAGCTGGAGCTGTATAGTAAACAACTGTATAGTATCCACGGTTTTGTTTATCTATCTCATAAGCCAACTTTCTCATACCCATATCTTGGGTAGCCAAAAGCTCACCATTTTGATTTGCAATTATACTTTTTACTCTTTCAACCTGAGATTTAATCTCTTCTTCTGTAAGTGTAGGTTTGATTATAAAGAGTGTTTCATAGTGATTCATCTTTGTCCTTCTTCTGGTTTTAGCAGCCCGTTCTCACACAACCATCTAATTGTGTCCAAAAACGAGCAAGAATTTTGGAAATTGTATTATAGCAACAGGACTTTAAACTCTCTTTAAGTCCTATTTTGATGTAAGCTTTTTTATACCCTCAATCAAATCTTCTTCATTGATTGGTTTGATAATAAAATCTTCTGCTCCAAGCTCCAATACCGTATTTTTTTGAGTATCATCTGTAGATAGTACAATAACCGGTATCTTGTCATTTGAAGGTTCTGCTCTAAATATCTTTAAAAACTCTCTACCATCAAGTACAGGCATCAATATATCAAGAAGCACTATATCAATATCAGGACTCTCTCTAAGTACAGAAAGAGCCTCTGAACCATTCTCAGCAAATACAATCTCACCTACTAAATCTGTATGTCTTTTAAGCATTGCTTGAATCAGTTTTCTATTTATCAAATCATCATCAACAACTAAAACTTTTAAACTCATTTATCACCCCTAATTCTTTGTATTATCTCTTTTATATCATCTTTGGCTATTGTTTTGGCTACAAGATAGTTTAAGCCACTCAGATCATCTATCTGTTTTGGTTCACTTGTAAATATAACTGTACACTCTCCATTTCTGGCACAAGATTTTAATTTATCTGTAACCATACTCTCATCAACAAACACTATATCATATTTTCCACTCTCTATAATAGAATCAAGATGATCTTTGTCATCAACTATATCATTATCATAAGATACAGAGTTTAACAGTTTTGACAACAGCTTTCTACTAAATGGCATCTGTCTAGCCACAAGTACTTTTTTGTCACTGATTGATACCGCATCATCTTTGGTTTGTGATGCAACCTTTGGACTATCTTTAGTAACACTCTCTTCTACCTTTTTTGGCTCTGATTTGAGTTTTTCAGGCTCGACAACCGGTGTCTCTTTGGCGACACTCTCATTTGTTTTTGCAATATTATCCAAATCAATATGAGCTTTATCTTTCATAAACTTGTTTAATATATATATAAGTTCAGACATATTAATTGGCTTTGAGATATACTCATCTAATCCCTCTTCCAAAAATCTCTCTCTATCACCCTTTAGTGCATTTGCTGTAAGTGCTACAATAGGTACATGAGGCAACTCTTCGTTTCTTTCATAATTGAGTATCTCATGAGTAGCCTCAACACCATTCATAACAGGCATTTGAATATCCATAAATATCAAATCATATTTACGGTTTTTTCTCATCTCAAAGCCTTCCAGTCCATTATTGGCTATCTCAACTTCAAGTCCCATACCCTGCAAAATATTTTTAATAAGTTTTTGGTTGATAATATTATCTTCCACTACCAATACTCTACCATTAAATTTGGTAGGAATCTGTTGCTGTCTTGGTCTATCTTTTACCTCTTTATTCTCTTCTAGGTTATTTTTGAGTGTTTCAGCTAACTTGGTATGTGTAATTGGCTTATATACTACTCTTTTATCAGATACTTTAAGTGCTTCTATATCTGTTCTGTAGTTTGGATGCCCTACAATAAGTAATTTATCTTTTGGTATATGACTAATTGATTCCAACATATTTTTAGAGAGTGCATCATACTCCAAAAGTATCAAATTACACTGATCTCCACTCAACTTTTGATGTAATTCTGTCATATTTTTAAAATCATGCAATACTACACCATAATAGTCCATATATCTCTCTAAATACTTGTGGAAATTACTGTCACTATCTTTGTATCTACAGATAATTGAATCTTTAAAGAGTCCTTTATACTCCTGGGCAGTTTTTTCCATAACTTCAAGTGTAATGGTAATTGTAAAGGTTGAACCAACTCCTGGTTCAGTATCTACATCAAGAGTTCCTCCCATAAGCTCTACAAACTCTTTTGTAATAGTAAGTCCAAGCCCAGTTCCACCATACTTTTTAGTAATTGATGAATCACCTTGGGTAAATGGCTGGAATATTTTGTTAAGCTGATCTTTGCTCATACCAATACCGGTATCACTAACTTTTACAGTAATTTTCTCTTTTTCATCTTCTATATCTTCTACTTTTACAACCTCTACATCTATTCTTCCACCACTATCTGTAAACTTGACAGCATTACTAAGAAGATTACTAATAATCTCTTTAATTTTGCCAGGATCCCCTTTGACCTTGGTATCAATGGCAGGATCAACAAATGTATTAAACTCTAGTTTTTTCTCTGCTGTAATTACACCAAATGTATCAATTACATTTGATACCTCTTTGTGGAAATCAAATGGAACATGCTCTACCTCGGCACTACTACTCTCAATTTTTGAAAGGTCAAGTACATTATTTATAATATGAAGAAGATTTTGTGAACTCTTTTCAATGATAGATGCATACTCTTTTTGCTCTTCATTTAAGTCTGTATTTTTAAGGAGTTCTGTAAATCCTATAATTCCATTCATTGGTGTACGAATCTCATGAGAGATGTTTGCAACAAATATAGATTTAGCTTCATTTGCCTCTTCTGCTGCTAACTTCTCTTGTCTAACATTCTCCATCAAAATACCAAGAGTTTTAAATGCCTTTTTAAAGCCCTTTGCACTACCTAAGTCTGTATGCGTGATTTCACTTAACTCTTTGGCATATTCAGCATCACTATCTTTGAACTCTTCAGCCAGACTCTCAAATGTCTTCTCAAGCTCTTTTACACTCTCACTTACATCTTTTGCTGCAAAAAAGCCCATTATCAACATAAATATTGCAAATAAAAGAGCTCCTCCAGCTACATAGAGAGTAAGCAACTGTTTTTGAATATATTCATCTACTTTTTTTATACTCTCATTTGTAACTATATTTGAGATCTTTTTATATGTATTAATTCTTTTTGTAAAGGACTTGAGCCAATCTGGAGATTTGAAATTATAATCTTGAGTATTTATATGACTTATAATATCGGTAATATAAAATGATGTCTGAGATATAAGGGCATTGTTTTTTGAACTCTTCAAAACCCTTATAACATCCTCTTTTAATTGTATATCTTTTATGGTGTCTGGATCAAACTGCATCGATTTTGCATGATATATTAACCACTTTCCTATATTATTGGTTGATATGACAGACTTCTTTTCTATGAAATATACCATATAATCTCTAGCAAGTCCTGCATACTCTTCACTGCTATATAACTGCTCAAGAGCTATACTGTCTTGACTCAAAACTGGAGTTACAGAGAAATTTGTAGGCTCTTTTAGTGCATTTAATATAGAGTGTGTAATTTTGTTTGTATAATCATCTGTCAATATTGATATAGCATCTACATCACTAGTATCTACTCTTTTTCTAAGCAAAGCAAGAGTAGTCAGTGTATCTTGTAACTTGAGATATGTAAGCTTGTTTAGTTTGCTTTTGTTTGGCAAAATATAATTAATACCTGGTACAATAGGCTTTAGAACCACCTTTAAGTTATGCTTCATATCAGATATAGCTTTATTCGTCTTTTCTCTTTGGTTTTGTAAAGCTTCATGATGCATACTGTTTGGCTTTGCCAGATATATCATAGTCAAACCACGCTCTTTGCCAACTTCTATAAGTACACTGTTTATATATCTGTTATTCTCTACAGAAGTTTTGAATGCTTCTGCTTTCCTATACTCCTCTATAGAGTTGTATGTAAAATATCCTGCGGCAACCAGAATAATTATTGTAGGTAAAAAGGTAAGTAATCTTATTTTATTAACTATTTTCATGAGTTGTTCCTCTTATAGTTTCTGTTGTTCTAAATATTTATCCAAACTCATCAACTGTCCTGCAAAAAGTCTAATTCTATCTGGAGCATGACTTATATCATTATCATATTGTAACTCATATAAATTTTCTACCATTGGTTCAATTCTTAGATTACTTGCTGCTCCTTTTAGCATATGAGCTGTTTTTTGCAATTTATCCAAATCTCCATTTTGATAAGCTTCAATCAAAACAGGTATATTTTCATGAGCTTGTTGTGCAAAGTCACTGATAAATTCAAGTACCAAATCATCAGGCAGACTCAACTCTTCTGCAGCCAAATGAAGACTAAATTCAACCGGTAGAGGTTTGACACCTGCTAAAAATTCATCTACAGATACATTTTTGCTACTCTTTGCAACAGGTGTAGAGGCTGGACTCTCTACAACTGTATCATCTGCAGACTGCTCCATACTCAAATCAAGTGTTTCACTCTCTTTGGTGTCTATACTGCTTTCTGATTCATTTGTATTGGATGTACTGCTGTTTAACAACTCTGCCAACTTATCAAGTGTATGATAGAATACCGATACACTTTCAGATCTCTCTGTTGATGTACTGTTCTCGATAGCCTTTAGTTGCTGTTCAAGCTGTTCAAGATGTAAAATAGTTACAGCATCTTTGAGTACTGCTACCTGAGAACGAATTGCAGCTATATCATCACCTTCAAAAGTTGGTTTCATGGCAATAGCATCATTTATAAAATCCATTAAAAGACTTTTATACTCATCTAAATCTATCTCTAAAATTGCCGCATTTTCAGCCAAATCATCCAAATCAATCTCTGCCAAAGGAACTTCTATTGTACCAGCTTGAGTCAATATATCTCCGCCGTGTGCATGGGTATGAATTGTCTCTTTATCCTCTTTTTCTGTACTTTCAACAACTTCTGGTTTTATAACTTCTTCTTCACTATTTTCACTCTCCTTTGTCAATGATGGACTCTTTGGTGCCTCTTCATCAACCAGTGATAAAATATCATCAAAATCTATATCTTCATCTTCCAAAGATAGTTCATCTGACTCTTTATCTTGAGTATCTACCTCATTTTCATTCTCATTACTCATATTTTCATCATCTGCAAATGATAAAATATCATCAAGAGAAAGATCATCTTCTGTAGCTTCATTTTTTGGAGTATCCTCTTTGGCTGAAGATGGTTCATCTGATATATCCAACAGATCCATATCCAGTAAATCATCCTCTGTACTATTTTGATTTTCATCTTCTGGCTCTTTAGTTATATCGCCTATCTCCAAATCATCAAAATCTATCTCATCCTCTTTACTCTCTTCTTTAGACTCATCCTCTACCAAAAGTTCATCTAACTCTATCTCTTCTTCACTCTTATCTTCTGTACTTAATTCATCAAGTGAAGTTTCATCTTTGCTTTCACTCTCATCCATTACCAGCAAATCATCAAAGTCTATATCATCTTCTTCTTTACTCTCTTCTTTAGGCTCATCCTCTATCAAAAGTTCATCTAACTCTATCTCTTCTTCACTCTTATCTTCTGTACTTAATTCATCAAGTGAAGTTTCATCTTTGCTTTCATTCTCATCCATTACCAGCAAATCATCAAAGTCTATATCATCTTCTTCTTTACTCAAATCTTCCGTGCTATTTTGATTTTCATCTTCTGGCTCTTTAGTTATATCGCCTATCTCCAAATCATCAAAATCTATCTCATCCTCTTTACTCTCTTCTTTAGGTTCATCCTCTACCAAAAGTTCATCTAACTCTATCTCTTCTTCACTCTTATCTTCTATACTTAATTCATCAAGTGAAGTTTCATCTTTACTTTCACTCTCATCCATTACCAGCAAATCATTAAAGTCTATATCATCTTCTTTACTCTCCTCTTCTTTGGAACTTTTGTTATCTTCACTCCCTATCTCATCCTCTACCAAAAGTTCATCCAACTCTATCTCTTCTTCGCTTTTCTCTTCTGTACTCAACTCATCAGGTGAAGTTTCATCTTTGCTTTCACTATCTAAATTATCTGTAAATATCAAATCATCTTCACCTGATTCAGTCTCTTTTGAAGTATCACTGTTTGCCTCTTTAAAAAGAGTACCCAAATCTATATCATCCTCATCTTCACTCTTATCACTTACTGAACCAAGAATTATCTTCTCATCATCCTCATCTATATCTAAAGGTGTAATCTCTAAGATATCTTCATCATCACTGTCATTAATTGTAATTTTACTACCAATATCCTCTCTTGGTATAACAGTCAATACATCATCATTTTTATTTTCATCACTTTTATTCTCTTTTTCATCCAACACATCTTTTGCTGCCACTCCTGTAGCAACAGCAGCAGTTGTTGCCGTAGCAGTAGCTGGTTTGAGTACAACTTTTTTAATCTTAGCAGTAACTTTTGGTTTTGACTCTTTATTTGGTATATCATCTGATATAATCTTATCTACTACTTCATCAGTTACACTTTTTGACTCGTTAGTTACTTTATATACCTTTAAATCACCAAGGATAGTAATAATTTCACCGAAAGAACAGGGGAATTGCTGATCATTAAGTGTAATACTACCTCCTTGAACATCAATTTCAATGCTTTTGTCAGAGAACTTTTCAGTTGCTTCATATAGAGTAGTTACACCTATACTCTCTAACATCTCTTTGTCAGCTGCAACAACCTCGCCTCTACTATTGGTAATAAAAAACATTACTTTCCCCTCCTTACGGTTTCTCAACATAATTATAATATTTTACTATATTTTATATTTACTATTTGCACCTTTATAAAATATTCTGCAAAGAGTCTATAAAATACTCTACATCTTAAAATTATACTCAAATAATAATTTGCATATCATATAATATTAAATTTGAAAATCTATTTAAATATTAAATTTAGTATCACAAGGAGATTGAATTAAAAGCTTAGAAGAGATTAAAACCGGATACAAATTTTGTATCCGAATATATCTAAATATTTTTCCTTACATCATCATAAAGGTGTTCCCACTTTAATTTACCTCCACCTAGTAGATGAAAATGCAAATGGTGAATCTCTTGACCTCCATCATCCCCATTATTTGTAATCAATCTATATCCTGTCTTGTCAATTCCTAGCTTTGTAGCAACCTCTTGAATAAAAGGTGTCATCTTTGCCATCATATCTCCACTTACATTTTGAAAGCAATCTATATGCTTTTTTGGTATTACAAGTACATGAATAGGGGCTTTTGGATATAGATCATGAAAAGCCATAAAATCTTCATTTTCATGAACACTATTGTTTGGAATCTCTCCTGCTACTATTTTACAAAATATACACATATTTTTCTCCTAATTCTCAATTTTTAATAATTATATCACACTACATTTATCAAAATGGCAAGATTGAGATTTTATCACTATATAATACTAAAAAGGGTAAAATAACTTCAAACCGATAACAATTCGGTATATTACATCAAGGAGACAGATATGCTTTCAGAGTATAGAGAAGAGATAAGTGAACTAAAACAGCAAAATGCTCACTTTGCAAAAATTTTTGAAAAACATAATGAGTTGGACAAGAGAGCAAAAGATGCAGATGAAGGCAGACTACATCTAACAGATATAGAAAAAGAACAAATCAAAAAAGAGAAACTACTTCTAAAAGATGAAGCCCTTCATATGATATTGGAATACAAAAAATCAAAAGCATCAAACTAATTTTAATCTTAATCCATCTTTATGTTATAAAAGGTGGGTTAAGAGCATAAACAAAAATATTACAAACAAAATAAGAAGATAAAAATAGAAGTATAAAACCAAGAAGAGATAAAAAAATGGCTCCGCCGAAGCGGAAACCATACTGAAGAGGTGTGTTTAGATTAACTATTGTAATCTATTTGAGTACCACCAAATACTTTAGTACCATTCATATCTTTAGCTTCAACAGCTGTTTTAACATTAGCACAGAAACCTTCAGTACTTATATTATCTACAGAAATGTTACCATCTGTATTTGAACCAGCACCATCAGTACCACCCTCTACATTTACACTATAACACTTCAAAGCATTACAAGCAGCTGTACTGTTGTCTTCTACACCTCTTGAAGTAAAGCTTGTACCTACATCATTAATACATGTAGCCAAGTTGTTAAGCTCTGTAGATGCTTTAGCATCATCTCTTGTAGCAGCTAGTTTTGGAATAGCTACCGCAGCCAAAATACCGATAATTACGATAACAAAGATCAATTCAATCATAGTAAATCCGCGTCTCATCTCATACTCCTTAAAAAATATCCGAGTCTTTGGGATAAGCCCCAAGCTCACTGTTATTATAAAACAGTTTTTTTTAAATTGAGCTTAATTTTACTCTTTTTTTGGGCTTTAAATCCCTAAAAATAGTACTTTGAAAAAAAATATTTAATATTAATTCATATAACAGCTTAATACTATGATATTACGCAGATATAATTTTATTATTTAATACTTTACAGCTTTTTTGGACTAAAAGATTTATAAACGAAAACAAAGGTTGCGACACAATGTGTCGCAAATAAAAAGATTATTTATCTTTTCTAATATCTTCAAAGAGCTTTGAAAATTTTATTTTAATATCTTCATACAGCTTCTCTACTGCATTTTTACCTTTAATCTCATCCTCTATAGCATTGATTTGATTTGTCAAAGTTTGATAAGCTTTGGTATGTTTTTGTGTATAACCCAAAAGTTCTGCCCTTTTGAGTTCCATTTTAGCAGATTCAAGTATTTTTATAATCTCATCTTTTTTGGTTTTATCCATCTTTGAAGCCTCTATCACCATATCCTGGGCAAGCATTAGAGGAATTGGAATGATCTGCTTTATAGCCATTATAGTACCAAAACCTTTAGCAAGTATAATCAAAGCCTCTTTACTTTTACCCTGTTTTAGAGCTTCGGCTGCTTTTTTTGTAATATCTGGATAGATTTTCATAGGAATATATCTAACTATAAAATCCATCTCATCTTGAAGTGGAATAAGAATCTCTCTGGCATCTTGGGTTTGATGTTTTTCAATCAAATCTTTTGCCATATCAAGAGTCTTTTTTATCACATTTATATCACCTGCAAATGTCTTGATTTTAACCTCTTGATTTACAGGCACCATATCAAGATTAGGATCTTTTTTTAGAGCCTCTGAGAAATTTTTTGAAGCTTTTTCCAAATATTTTGTTGCTTCATCATTTTTGCCACTCTTAATAGCTTTTGCAGCTTTTACAGTCAGACCAATACCCTCTAAAATCATCTTTGGAGTCTGCTCATTAATACCTTTGTGTTGAGAAACTTCTGTATTAAATACTCTTTGCAGTCTCTTGCTTCTGTCTGCTCTTGCTTCGGAACTAAAATCACTAGCTTTCATCTTGGCTTCAAACTGCTCTTTGCTTGTAGCCTCTTCAACTTTTGCCTTAGCAGCTACAGTCCCATTTACTTCAGTAGGATTTTTAACTGCTTTTGCCTCCTCTTTGGCTACACTATCTTTTAGACCATCACTACCTGCAAATGCTACTCCACTAGCCATTAGTAGTGTGGCCAAAGCTATTGATATATTCATACTCTTTTTCATTCTTTTCATCCTTTTTGATTTTATGAACAAGATATGTTCTTTCACTCTTATATTATCAATACTACCATAATAGAAGTTAAATGAAACTATATAATAATATTATCTTTATCTAAAATTTTATACTTACTATCTATCCAAATCTATTATTTCAATAGAACCACTGTTTATTCTGTTTTGATTATCTGTATAAACAGGCTCTTTATATACTCTTTTTCCATGTCTATCAACTATCTCTATCATTTTATCTGCACTCTTTTGATTCTCTTTTTTCTCTGTATCCTCTGTTGCTATAGTATCTTCCTCTTTTTGTTCTATTTTTGGTTTGATAGTTTGAGCAACTTTTGTCTCTTTTATACTCTGTTCTTTTTCAATCTCTTTTGGCACATTTTGTTTTGTGGACTCTTTGACTCTTTGTCTTTTTTCTGTCTTGTCTATTACTATTGTAGTATCATCAACAAAGCTCTTTTTAATCTCTGCTTCTTTAATCTCTTCTTTTTTTTCTACTCTTTTTTCACTATTTGTAACAATTGATTCATCTGTTGGTTCTTGCATAAATCCAAAAACAGCCATACCAATAACAAATAGAGTCAAAACAGAAGCTGCCAATACTCTTGGTTGCAAATATATTGGTAAAAGAGTTCTCTTTTCATTAAGTTCTCTTTTTGATACTCTCCTTTTTTTGGGACTGTTTCCAAGTAGTATCATCGCAACATTATCTCTGTTTTCTTGAGAAGATGCTTTTATTATGCGTATAATTTGGGATATGGCATGTTTTAATCCCTCAGCAGATATATCAGATGTCTCTCTCTCTAAAATCTTTTGGATAGCTTCATGTTCGAGTATCTCAATTCCGTCAGTTGCTACTACAAATATATCACCCTCTTTTATACTCCAAGCAACTGAGAGATCAACAAATGCTATCTCATCACCTGTCAATGCACTTGTTAGAAGTTCTCTTTGTGGATTTTGCATAGCCTCTTTTTGGGATATTTCACCCTTTTTAACCTGCTCATCAAGCAAAGCACCCACAGTATGATTACTGTTGAGCCTTGTTAATGACACTCCTCTTCTAAGCACATACAAAGGGCTGTCACCTACACTTATCCATTGACATATTTCATCATTTACAAACAGTGCCAACAGAGTTGTACCCATACCAATACACTCAGGGTGTGTAGATTTGTACTCTTTGATTCGCTTGTTTGCCAAAAGCAGAAATCTTTGCAGTATTGCACCTATATCATCACCATCAATGACAAATTCACCAAAGGTTTGAGTAGCAATTCTGGAGGCTATCTCTCCACACTTACCCTCACCCATACCATCAGCAACTACAGCAAGTACTCCAAGTTTACCAAAATCCTTAATCAAAAGTGAATCCTGCTGTACTTTGCGTGTACCCCTATCCTCTCCTTTGGCTACTTCTATCATTATATGCTCCTAATCTTCCTTTATACCACCCGAAGGACTCACATACTGGTCATTTAGTTTTCTAATGGCTGATCTTGAATACTCTACTATACTCTCAAGTTTCAAAGAGGCTTTTTGTATCCAACTGTTTGACCAAATTCTAAATATTGGTTTATACCACCTGGTATTGTGTGCTACTGCATTTGCTATAACTTCATCTCCACTCTCTTGCCATTTTTGTATCTCTTTTTTGGCAAACAGACTGCGTGCTTTAAAGTGTACAAACAGTAGTAACATAAATAACCCTACTGCTGTACTAATCAACATCTCAACAGGAGGCTTTGGAGGGATATATCCCAAAAACCAAGCTCCACCAATGGCACCAAGAGATATAAGAATTATCAAAATATCTACAAATAATACTTTGTATCCCCATCTATTAAGTGACTCTTTTAGAAGCGGAAGTTTTGAAGTGATCATCTCTTTGGCAAAATCTTCAAGAGCTTTTGATATTCTATATGCTCTTTCTACCTTTACACCCTCCATTCTCTCAAGTATTCTACCAAGATCTTCATCTTTTTTTCGTTTTAATCTCTCCTCTACTGCACTATCTTCTATTTTGACCATAGCTTTTTCATTATATATAGCAAAAAAGTTTCCAGATATTAAACCCTTTTGAGATAAAGCTCTTTGCCATGCTCCTATTACATCTTCTAAGTTATCATCATATGCAGTTGTATCTATCTGATTTAGTATATACAGTATCTTGTCTCCATCTCTATGCTCTACAGTCTTTGAGACAAGATGCTCCAATGTATCTCTCATAGCCCCCGGTTCTGGGTGTCTGGCATCAAAAAATATCAATACCAAATCTGACATATCTATAATATGGTGAGTAATTCTCAAAATAGAGTCTCTTTGTGAATCAGCATCAAATCCCGGAGAGTCTATTATGATTTTACCTTTAAGATTATCTGACTTTACAGTTTTGAGTTGTAGATACAAATTGACTCTGCTACCCTCACCAGAGGCAACCTTTTCTACCTCTTCACTGATATTATAAAAAGGAAACCTAGGATCTGCATCTAATGCAAGTCCTGGCAAAGTTGTAGGTTTTTCATTGTTGCCATAACAAATTACAGTAAATTTATCATCAACTGCCTGATTACCGCTTTGTTGTACCTTGACACCAAGATAACTATTGATAAAACTCGATTTACCGGCAGAAAATGTTCCAAGTACAGATATTAGTGGCCACCAAGATATATTGGCTGTATAGCTATCCTCTTCACTTATAAAACCCAAAGAGTGTGCTATCTTGTCCAGCTTTTCATACTCTTGTATCACCTCAAGTAGTACAGGGTTTTCATCTTTTAGGTGCTGCTTTAGCTTCTTGTATCTCTCTTTTGGAGTCATGTATATCCTTAATTGTATCTTTATAAAAGTTTATGATAGTAAGATATTATAACAAAGTATTATTATAACCCAAAAAAGGGGAGAGAGGATTATTGACTCTTTTTATCTTTTGGTTCCATCTACTATAGGTACAAAAAGACATGCTTCAAGTGATTCTGATATTATACCTCTGTGTGTTTTAGTAAACTTCGTAATAATATGTTCATCTCCATTATTTATAGGTGCTAATAGTATGCCATCATAATCTAATTGTTCAAATAATCTTGGTGGTATTGTATCAGCTGTAGCAGATAGTAATATTCTATCATATGGAGCAAATTCCCTCCAACCCCTTTGACCATCATCATATCTTGTAGATATATTTGTAATACCCAGGCTTCTAAATCTCTCTCTAGCTTCTCTAAGTATTGGTTCAATCCTCTCTATGGTAAATACTCTTCTTACTATTTGAGCTAATATTGCAGCTTGATAACCACTACCACAACCAATCTCCAATACGCTGTCTGCTCCCTCCAAATCTAAGTAGTGTGTCATCTTTGCTACTGTTAATGGCGATGATATCCACTGTTCGGCTATCATTGGCAATGCATCAAGCTTGTATGACAAGTGTCCAAATCCAGATGGCACAAAAAACTCTCTGTCAACTCTTAAAAATGCCTCCCTCTCAAATGGACGCAGTGGGAATATCTCTTCTATCCTATCAACCATCTCTTCTAAACGGATATGACTCACCATTGCTAATCCCTATTTCATATTAATTAATAGAATAATTTTAACAAAATTCACCAAAAATTAGCCTTTGTTAATACACATACTATTATTAAAGTTACAAATAATCTTATCTCATTTTGATATATCTGCGAATTTTACGAACCAAAGAGAGTTCTATATCAAACTCTATCAACTCTGTCATATCCTCTCTTATTACCCCTCCATTGGGTGAATATATACCACTAGAAGATGCCATATCCTCTTTTGAACTATTTGCAACAACAACAAAACATTGATTCATAACTCCAAGTGCAGAGGATAATATCTCAAGGTGTCTTTTGCGTGGTAATCCCCACTGTGATGGAAGCAGTATAATATCACACCCCTCTAGCCTTTGCCAAAGCTCTTTGTATCTGAGTTCAAAGCATATCAAAATACCATATTTAACACCATCTATCTCAAATGGGATTATCTCTTCTATACTTCCAGACTTTAAATACTTATCCTCTTCTCCTAATAAAAATAATTTATGTTTGGCTTGTTTATGTATAATTTTGTTATTATTAAAAACTACTGCTTCATTATAGTATCCATCATCTCTTTTTATTAATCTTGTAAATACCAATATTTGATTATCTACTCTTTGAATTAACTCTTTGGTAGCATACTCTCCAAACTTGACAGCCTCTTCAAGATTTTCATAATCATAATCTGTCAAACAGACCTCAGGAGCTACAATCAAATCTCTATCTTTTAAACTATCTAAATATTTAAAGATTCTATCCAGATTTCTCATATATGGAGTTCTGTTTTTTAGTTGTAATATAGAAGTCTTAACCACTCTTTTCATACTTATACCTCACCAAATAATGAATATATCTCTATTTTATCCTAAACTTTATATCATAAATACTATACTTTGGAATAGAATAGTTCGATTTTAATACCAAAACATCTAAAAAGGACCTCTTATGTCATCTGAAAATTTGACAAAAACAAGATATTTACAACTTGCTGTATTTTTGTTTGGTGTTATATTGTGGTTTGTTCCAACACCTTCTGGTATGGAGGATAAAGCATGGCATCTGTTTGCCATATTTATAACTACAATTGTAGCTGTAATTGTAAAAGCAATGCCCATATTTGTATCTTCGATTTTGGCTGTTGCTGTTGCTGTACTGAGTGGTACACTAAAGACAAAAGAGGCTTATGCCGGATTTTCAGAAGATTTCATACTGTTAATTATAGTAGCATTTTTAATTGCCAGAGGTGTTATAAAGTCTGGACTTGGCAAAAGAGTAGCATTTTTGATTATTCGCAAATTTGGAAAATCGAGCCTGAGACTTGGTTACTCTGTAATAGCTGCTGATATGCTGATAGCTCCTGCATTTCCAAGCAATACAGCCCGTTCTGGAGTACTCTATCCTATAGTAAATTCACTGGCAGTTGACAGTGGCTCAAAAGCAGATGATGGTACAAGAAAGAGACTTGGTTCATTTTTGATGATGACATCAATGGCTGGTATTACACTCTCTTCTACACTCTGGCTTACTGCAATGGCAGCCAATCCAGCAGGAGCCAAGATGGCAAAAGAGTTTGGAGTAAATATTACATACTCATCATGGGCCTTAGCAGCCAGTGTACCTGTAGTCATACTGTTTTTTTTGGTTCCTTGGGTTATATACAAAGTATTTCCACCAGAGATGAAAAAGACTCCAGATGCTCCAAAAATTGCCCAAGAGGCTTTAGATGAGATGGGTCCTATGAGTCAAAGTGAATGGATAATGGCAAGTGTATTTATAGGTATGGTAATATTGTGGGGACTATCCAGCCATATAGGTCTTGATAAAACAGCTATTGCATTTTTGGGACTTGGTATCTTGATGATAGCCAAAATCGTTACAGTTACTGATATACACAAAGAGGGTAGTGCATTGGAGACTCTGGTATGGTTTTCTATACTCTATGCAATGAGTACAAATCTCAAAAACTTTGGTTTTATGGATTGGCTTGGTGAGCATATATCTACTGCGGTATCTGGATTTAGTCCATCAGTTGTTTATATAGTTTTGATTCTTAGTTATGTACTTATTCATTACTTCTTTGTATCACAAACTGCCCAAATGTTGGCTCTGTTTTCTGTATATCTGGGTGTTGCTGTAAAAGCCGGGGTTGATCCAAATCTAATGGCACTGATGCTTCTGTTTGCTACAAACTTCAATGCTGTAATTACTCCTCAGGGATCTTCGGCAAATGTTATATATGTAGGTAGTGGTTACTTGGAAGCTGGAGAGATATACAAAATAGGTGGTATTGTCACACTTGTAAATACTCTGATATTTATGACAATAGGAACCGCATGGATTATGTTGGTGATATAGGCTTTGGCAACTTTGGTTGCCTACCCTCCCCAGCCATGCATCTTTTTGGCACTGAAAAATATACTATTTTTATCTATCTCTATATCTGAAAATGACAAATAGTTTGCCTCACTCATTATCTCTTGGAGGCTATATTTCAATCTGTATTCATCTTTTTGCATCAATATATAAACTCTTCCTCCATTTGCAATAGAGGAGTAGAGTCTTTTGAATATGTCATCCTCTTCTATTTTGTCAAAAATAAATACATAATCATACAATCTACCATGCAGATTGTATCTAGGTTGCCCCTTTTTGTATGGTTTGATTTTGATATAATGATTTGTATCTTTATCTATATCAAATCTATCACCCATCATATATAGCTGTATTTCATGACCATTTAATGCACAAAAGTTTGATAGTGTCTCTTCAGCTTCTTCCCATTTGGATGTAAAGAGTAAAAAACGCATATTTGGATATGGTTGCAATGAATTTAACAGTGCATCTAAAGTATTTTGAATATTGTTATTTTTCATAAAAGCTATTGTATCAATATAAAAATAAACTACTGTTAAATATTGGATATAATTTAACAAAACAATTCAAAGGGGGATACTATCGATATATATCTGCTTCTATTTTTATTGATTGTAGGAGTTGGGATTATAAGTGCAACCATATACTATCTCAAAGAGAAAAATGAGCATCTAAAGAGTATTCAAAGTGGCATTTGCCCCTCATGCAAACAAAAAAGTATTGTAATAAGTGATCAAAGAGGAGGGGGTTGCGGACCAAAACTGGTTACATTCTACTGCACAAACTGCGGTTATGAGAATAGCTTCAGTATAAATGGTGGTTGCACTCTATAGCTACTTTCTGCGTCTGTAACTGAGTGCTTCTAATATATGCTTTTTTTGTATCAGGTTACTACTATCAAGATCTGCTATGGTTCTTGATACTTTTTTGATACTAACTATTGAACGGTGTGATAATCCAAACCTCTCAACTGCTCTATTTAGTATCTCAAGTGCTTTATTTTCAAAAGTACAATATATATCTATTTCACTATCTTTTAGTTTGCCATTTAGAGAGTCTTGTCCTCTATTTTTTTGCATTACAAATGCTTTTAAAACTTCATGGTGCATCTGTTTTGATGTAACAGAACCTCTATCTTGGCTATCAACCTCTTGCATTGTTACAAATATATCTATTCTATCCAAAAAGGGATCTGAGAGTCTGTTTCTATATCTTTTGATCTCAGATTCTTTGCATCTGCACTCTTTAGTTTTTGACAATAAATTACCACAAGGACATGGATTCATAGCAGATACAAACATAAAATCAGCTTCATATGATATTTTATTGTTTACTCTTGCTATATTTACTCTCCTATCTTGCATAGGCTCTCTGAGGGCTTCTAATATATTTTTATTAAAGTGTGGCAATTCATCAAAAAAGAGTACCCCTTTGTGAGCTAATGCAATCTCTCCTATTCTTGCACTGTGTGAACCTCCACCAAATATTGAAGCACTTGTAGCTGTATGGTGAGGAGAGCGTATAGGTCTTAAGGGTTTAAAAGATGGTATTTGACCATCTAAAAACTGATGCTTTGCAATAGATAATATTTCACTCTCTTTTAGAGGTGGCAAGATATATCCCAATCTTTTTGCTATCATACTCTTGCCACATCCAGGACTACCCTCCATTAATAGATTGTGTAATCCTGCACTTGCAATCAAAGCTCCTCTTTTTGCAATCTCTTGACCCTTTACATCAAAGAAATCCTCTTTGTAATCTTCTGTGTAATAGTATTTGATACCTTTTATATCTATACTCTTTTGACTGTATGTATATATATTTTTCTCTTTTGCCTCACTCTTGCTTTGGAGTGCTAAAATAGCTTCAGTAATAGAAGAGACGGGTATAAATTCAATTTGTGGTATATGAGAGAGATACTCCATAGCCTCTTTTGGCACTATAGCTTTATCTATAAGATTTTGCTCTTTGAGTGAAAGAACCAAAGGAAATATCATGGTACTTGATTTGACTCTGCCATCTAATCCCAACTCTCCAAATATATATACACCCTCTTTTTTGATCTCATTATCATTTAAAGCTATCAACAAAGCTATGGGCAAATCCAAATGTGTACCACTCTTTTTAATATCACTAGGAGATAGATTTATAGTGATTTTGAGTGGTGGAAATACAAAACCATTTGTCAAAAGTGATGCTTTTACTCTCTCTTTTGCCTCTTGAATATCACTTCCAGCCAATCCAACCACACTAAATCCTGGCAAACCTTTGGTAAATGTAGCTTCAACCTCTACAACTTTTGCTATAGTACCATCTAATGTTGCACTCTTTAATCTGTTTATATTTACAGACTCTTCACCACTTTCAATTGGCAAATCCTCCATAAATCTTTCCTTAAAAGTTTGATGGAGTATGAGAGTTGATTAGATCATAAAACTCATTTCTGGTACGAATATCACTTTTGAATAATCCTCTAAGAGCAGAAGTTACGGTAGTAGAGTTGATCTTCTCTACTCCTCTCATCTCCATACACATATGCCTAGCATGTAAAACTACTGCTACACCTTTTGGATTGATGGTTTCACTGATAGCATCTGCTATTTGCTCTGTCATCTGCTCTTGAATTTGGAGTCTTCTTGCATACAGATTTACTACTCTTGGGATTTTGGATAATCCTACAACTTTGCCATTTGGTATATATGCTACATGTGCTCTGCCTATTATTGGAAGCATATGATGCTCACACATAGAGTAAAACTCTATATCCCTTACAAGTACCATCTCATCATTGCTTGTATCAAACATAGCCTGAGTTAATATCTCTTTTGGGTTTTGGTGATACCCCTGAGTCAAAAATTGCAAAGCCTTTGCAACTCTGTTTGGAGTCTTAAGTAATCCATCTCTTTTTGGATCTTCACCAAGAGCATAAAGTATAGTCTCTACCGCTTTGGCTATTGTTTGTTCATTGTTTTCAGACATAATTACTACTTTCTTTATGTTTGTATTGATTTTTGGTTATGATAACACCAAAACTCTGATATTGTCATTAACCATATCTTCTCTATCCAAACAAGCTCTTTGAAACTACCAAAATATCGTTATGTTTGATATATAATGCAGTCATTTAGCTACTTTTTGGTAAAATCACTCCAATTATTTTATACAAAGGAATTAAATCGTGCAGATTAATACAGAAAAGAAAAACAGTGCCAATGCTACCATCAAAGCTGAATTCAGCAAAGATGAACTCAATTCAAAAGTGGATGAACTTGCCAAAAAGACAGGAAAAGAGATAAAAGTAGATGGTTTTCGTAAGGGTAAAGTACCAGCTATAGTAGTAAAAAAACTTTATGGCAAAAAGCTTGAACAGGATGCTGAAGCTGAACTCGTAAGAAAAGCTATAGATGAAGCATACAAAGAGCTTGGTATAAGCCAAACTGATGTAATAGGTGATATTATCTTCAAAAAATATGAAAAACAAGATGACAAAATAGAAGTAGAGATTTTGGTATCACTAAATCCAAAATTTGATGCAAAAGGTTATGAAGATGTTGTACCATCTTATGAAGTACCAGAAGTAACTGAAGATGAAATAAATGAGAGACTTCAAAAATTGGCAGAGCAAAACAGCAAACCAATCAGCATTACAGAAGATAGAGAGTTACAAAATGGTGATATAGCTATATTTGACTTTACAGGGTATTTAAACGGTGAACCTTTTGAGGGTGGTAAAGCTGAAAATTATGAACTTGAGATTGGTTCAAATCAGTTTATCCCTGGTTTTGAAGAGCAAATGGTTGGTATGAAAAAGGGTGAAAACAAAAAAATTACTGTAAAGTTTCCAGATGATTATCATTCAGAAGAGTTAAAAGGAAAAGAGGTAGAGTTTGATATAACTTTGCATGACATAAAGACAAAAGAGATTCCCTCTATCGATGATGAATTGGCCAAAAAGATTCTTAAAAAAGATGATGCAACTCTTGAAGATCTCAAAAAAGATGTAATCAAAGAGATAACTCTTGAAAAACTTCGTAAAATGTATCAAGATGAATTAAAGCCAAAACTATTGGAAGCTTTGGTTGAAAAGTTTGAATTTGATTTACCAGAAAATATAGTAGAACAAGAGATAGACAATCTAGCAAACCAAAAAGCCCATACTCTGTCCAAAGAGGAACTTGAAGAGTTAAAAGGTAATGAAGAGAAGATAAAAGAGCTTAGAGAGTCAGTAAGAGATGAAGCCCAAAAGAGTGTAAAAGCTACATTTGTAGTAGATGCAATAGCCAAAAAAGAGGATGTAAGTGTAAGTGAGAATGATGTAATGCAGACACTATATTATGAAGCAATAATCAGTGGTCAAGATCCTCAAGAGTTGGTAAAATACTACAAAGAGAATAATCTATTTCCAGCTATTATGATGGGTATGATAGAAGATAGACTGTTTGAAAAACTTTTGGGACTAGATAAGGTAATCAAGGATATATAAACAATTAAAGTAGGAGGAGTAACTCCTCTACTTGAATAAGATTACTATAAACTTTTCTCTACACCTTCTCCCACTCAAAATTGGCAATATTTCTACTCTGGCTATCAAACTCTATGCCAATTAGATATATATCTGTATATCTGCTTTTGTATTTACTGGCATAAT
>JAMOSA010000266.1 GCA_027063325.1 Campylobacteraceae bacterium | reverse complement strand
AAGTAATTTTTTCCAAATACTCTCTGAGGTTTTGTTGCAAATCAACTATTGCACCTACCCCCCTTTCAATTCTTTGTAACTCTTTTTTATCTGGCATCTGCTTTTGCATCATAGCCACATTTATCCTGATAGTAGAAAGTGGTGTATTAAAATCATGCATAATATCTCTAACAAACTCTTCCATCAGATTCAAAGCCATTCTAAGGGGTCTTAGAGTATATAGTGCAAAGATTATAGAGAGTAAAACAACAATAAAAAGTGCAATTAAGAGTTGATTGTATATATCGGTAAGAAGTTTTGATTTTTTTTGTTTATAGACACTATTTGGAAGTATTACTCTAAGAGCATATACATTTGAATCAGGTATTGAAAAATCACTATATATAGATCCATCTTTGGAATGAGTTAATATATTTAATCTATCCTGTTTCAAATCTACAAAATCAAACTTATATTCACTACAATTTAGATCATAACTGCATATTTGCATCTTTGATTTTATATGGTTGTCAAGTTCTATTAACAATCTGTTGTAGTTTAGATAGGCATTAACAATTACCATTACACCCATAGAGAGAAAAAAGAGTAAAAAGCTCTTTAGTAAAGACTCTTTTTCAACACTCTTCAAGTATATATCCTACACCTCTGACATTTTTGAGCTTAAACTCTGTTGCATGTTTTAATTTGTTTATAGCAACCCTAAGTGCAGCATCAGATGGTTGGGACAAACACTCCAAAAGCTGATTTTTATCTAGTACTCTACCTCTATTTGTAATAAATAGATGTAAAACTTCTCTTTGTACCTCTCCCATACTTACAACTTCATTATCTTTGTATAAAATCTTTTTTGACAAATCATAGGTATATTCCCCACACTGCAATAGATTAATCTTTTTATTATTAAATCTAGCTCTTATTCTAACAAGTAACTCTTCGGGGAAAAATGGTTTTTTTATATAATCATAAGCACCATTTTCAAAACCTTTGGCAATTGAATCTATATCCACCCTTGCACTTATATAGATAGCTGGGGTTGTATCATCAGCTTCTCTTAAAGATTCAAGCAACTCTAATCCATCAATATCTGGTACACCAATATCAAATATATACAAATCAAACTTCTCTTCATATGTCATATCAATAGCATCATTGCCTCTAGTTACCCATACTACTTCATACCCTTCACTTTTGAGCATATCTTCTATAGTTTCACCCAACAGTTCATCATCTTCAAGCAATAAAATCTTCAATGACATAAACTCCCTTTAAAAGTTATAACCTATTTGTATAGAAAAAAAATCTCTTATATCCAAACCTTTAATTGCATTTGAATAATTTGCAGTAACAAACCAGTGTAGATTTATATTGTATTGAATATCCATTGAGAGTGTCTGTATAGCTTTGCTACCTTTATATATACTTTGAGAATATGAATAACTAAAAGAGCTATATAGTTCATCAAAACTATAACCACCACCAATATATACAGAGTTGGTATTCCTATAACTCCAATATGCATCTTTAGATGCTTTAGCTCCTACAAGAGTATATATATATCCTCCAAATATGTCAAAATTACCTATTTCATAATCAGCACTCAATGTAGCAGAGTAGTCTAGTCTATTTTTATTACCTTCAGATTGATAAGCTGGTCTAATTACTCCTACACCTATACGCATATGTAGATTCTTTATAGGATCAAACAGATAATAGCCCCATACTGCACTATCATTAAAACCACTCTCATCTTCGGTAGTCTTATAATCAAATGCACCATAGGCTCTAAATGAAAAACTATGATACATATAATCAATCTCTGCTGTTTGAGTTACTCTATCACTATCATAGTTTATACCAAGCATTACAGATAAATGATACTGTGGGACAATAGATTCAACACTGCATCCACTCTCATCTACAAGCTCCATAAATGGAGTATTTGGACACTTGTCAAATCTATCCTCTACTCCATCCATATCACTATCTATATATGCAAACAGCTCTACTGATAATAATAGTAACAAAAACAGCCTAAAGAGCATAAACTATACTACCTTTTATCTAAAGAGTATATAGTTGCTTCTTTGAGCAAGTCTTATACGCTGTCTTTTGGGATTCATACCATTTTTGCCATAATTTCTATTTCCACCTCTAAATTGTCTCTCTTGAGCTATCATTCTACGATTTACACTATACCCTGCACCTTTTGTATGCATACTTCTTTTGAGTCTGCTAATAGCTGCTCTTCTTTCTTGTAGATTCATCTTAGCAAGTCTCTTTTTTAGAGCATTCATCAATTTTACTCTCTGTTTGGGTGGTGCTGATTTGATTTTAGCAATATCTGCATCTATTCCACCACCACTTAAGCTCACAACAGATATACATGCCAATAAAACTAAGACTTTATTAATCATTTGACTCCTTTTGTAATATATCAAAAACAGTTTTACTGTTTCAATTAACTTTAGTTTCTATAACCAATATCACAATATTATTACAAAACAGTATAACCATAATGTAAGCTGTTTACAATTATACACACTATAGTGATAGTTTATATTATAAATAGAGTATAATCATCAATAATTTTCTCTAAGAGGCAGAGTATGAAGAGAGTAGAACTATTGGCACCGGCAGGTAACTTGGAAAAACTGAAAATTGCATTTAGTTATGGTGCAGATGCAGTCTATGGGGGTACAAGTACCTTTTCACTTAGAATCAGGAGTGGCAAAGAGTTTGATATGGAATCTTTTGCCCAGGGGATTGAGTATGCACACTCTATTGGCAAAAAGGTATATGTAACTATAAATGGATTTCCATTTAATTCACAATTGAATCTTTACAAAAACCACATAGCAAAAATGAGAGAGTTAAATCCAGATGCATTTATAATATCAAGTCCTGGTGTTATAAGACTCTCAAAAGAGGTAGCTCCAGATATTCCTATACACCTCTCAACACAAGCAAATGTGATGAATGCAATGGATGCAGCAGTATATTGGGATATGGGAGTAAGCAGAATTATAGCAGCTAGAGAGATTAGTCTAAAAGATTGTGAAGCTATCAAAAAAGAGTTACCTGAACTTGAACTTGAGATATTTGTACATGGTTCAATGTGCTTTGCATACAGTGGCAGATGCCTAATTTCAGCTTTGCAAACAGGTAGAGTTCCAAATAGGGGAAGTTGTGCAAATGATTGTAGATTTCCATATGAGATTTATGCTCACAATCCAGAAAGTGGTACTACATTCAAACTTGAAGAGGAGAGTGAAGTAGGTACATATATTATGAATGCCAAAGATATGAATCTAGCAAATCATATAGATGAGATACTCTCAAGTGGTGTTATAGATTCACTCAAAATTGAAGGTAGAACAAAATCTCCATACTATGTGGCAGTAGTAACAAGAGCATATAAAGAGGCTATTGATGATTGGTACAATGGCAGGTTTGATGCATCAAAATACCAAAAGGAGTTACACACTACCCAAAACAGAGGTTTTACAGATGCATATCTAATAAATCGTCCATTTGAAAAAAATGATACACAGTCACTTGGATTTACTATCCAAGATGGTACACATCAAGTAGCTGCTTTAATTGACGGTGAGGGTAAAACCTGGAGATGTAAGGATAAAACATGTGTAGGTGATATTGTAGAGATTGTTTTACCTATTGGAGCTACAATCAGTGAGTGTGATAATGAGTATGGTACTATATTTCAAGAAGATGGCTCTTGGTGGTTAAAGATTAAAAAAATTGTATCTACAAAAGGAAAAAAATTTGAGTGTATTCACAGTGGAGATCTAAATGATATTATTTTACCTCAAGAGTTTCCACCATATACAATACTAAGAAGAGGTATAGCAGAAGCAAAACTCAAAAAAGGTTTACCAGAAAATGGAGCCAGACCATACCAAAGAGTAGAGCCTAAAATAAAATAGATATGCAAAAGAGTATCAAAAAGGCTCTGCACTCAGCCTGGATAAAAGTCAAATTATGGATAAAGGCTAATATGATAGCTTTTAAGAAGTTGCAAAAATTGAAATGTACATAATATCAGCTACTCTTAGACTCTTTGGTGGTCTGTTTATAGTAACTTTTACTCCCTAATATCACATTCACTATACAATGCTACCATTTTAAGTATAAAGATAATTATAATATTTGGTGCAGATTTGGTAATTATCATTACCATAAGGGTAGTTTGGGCAATTTTAATATCTTATATTTTAACTATTATATATATCAAATATCACAAACTATAAATTCATACTACTGTATAAATGGAATATCTAGTACTATCTTTTTACTATCAATAGTAGCAGTAATTTGCATCTCTTCACACAGTTGTATTATATGTTTATCTTGTGATACACCTCTGTAATCACCACTAATTTCAAGTCTTAATATTTTGTATCTATGTTCATCTACTACCACATACTCACCAATGGCAACCTTTAGTGAGATCTCTATTTTATTTGAACTTTTAAATAAGTTTAATACCTTCCTAAGAAGCTTTGAGAAACTATTTTGATCTATTTTTAGTGTTGGTATATCTTTGTCTGTAAAGAGCATCAATTTACCCTGATAACTCATCTTGTACATAGTAAGTGTAGCTTCAAGCAGAGTATTTATATCTGAATCTATAAGTTTTTTTATGTTTAATCTCTTTTTGTCTTGAATAGCCGGTCTATAGTAAAGCCTAAGAGCTATCCAATCTTCACTATTATATGATACATTTATTGCATAAAATGACAATTGCTTGTAGTGCAAATCCATAAGAGTTGTTTTACTACCAAAATCTGTTGGGGCATGAAGCATAGCCAAATCAAAAAGCTCCTTTGAAGTTACATACCCAAGTACTATTTCAGCAGCATTATTTGGATATAAAATCCTACCTCTGTTATCAAATATAATCAATGGTGTACTATCTGATTCTAATATAAATTGATAATCAATTGATTGAGTACTCATTTAGCTTTTTCCTTAATGTATTTCTATTTATACCAAGAATATTTGAAAGCTTCAATTGTGAACCAAATTTTTGCAGACCAGCTTCTAGTAAAGCCCTTTCAAAAAGCTCAAGATGCTCCTTATATCCATTTGGTTCATCAAGATTTCTCATAAAATAGTAATACAAAGCTCTTTTTAATCTCTCTTTATCTGAAGTTTGACAAAGAGCTTCTTTATATACTGATGCCTTTAAAGATTTTAGATTTGCTGATATATCAAGATAAGTCTCATCTATCTCTATCTTACTATCTATCATCAAATCTTCACAAGCCTTTTTTATATAGTAATCTTTAAATACAGATATATCTTCTACTCTATCTCTCAAAGAGGGAATACGATATATAAATGCAAAAAGTTCATCTATATCACGCTCTCTTATAGATGTATCTGATATTGCTATTACTCTTTTGTTGTCAAAATTCAAAGCCAAAGGCTCTTTTACCTTTTCAAAAGATTCTATTATAAGTTCACTGTTTTCACTCAATACCCTCTCAAGATACTCCATACTGCTTGAGCCGTCAACTACAGGAGTATTTGGAAATATTGATCGTACCAGAGTCCTTTTGCCTGTATATGGTTCTCCTATTATAATGCTTGATACAAATAGTGTACGCGTTAAGTTGAGTCCTCTTATTATATTTTTTACTTCACTGTTTCTACTCATAGGTATAGGCATATCATCCTCCTGATGATAAATTATACACATTTTGTATTGCTATTTTGCTAAATTTATAGGATTTTTAATCAGTTTTGAGTTTTATATAGAGTAAAAAACTTGCAAAGCCCATATTTAGGCAATGCAAGAAGAGGTATCAATTGCTACTATTTGTATCAGTAGCTATATTTTCACCACTTTTTTGTTCTGTAGTCTCTTGTGGTTGTTCCTGATTGGTCTCTTTTGTCTCTTGCTGTATTGGAGTTTCAGGTTCTGTATTCTGAGTTGCTTCTTGAGTAACCTCTTTTTGACTATCGGCTTCTTTGGCTTCAGTAGTATCCTCAGCCTTTGTTACTTCTTGAGCAGTTTTGGTCTCTTTTGTCTCTTGCTGTATTGGAGTTTCAGATTCTGTATTCTGAGTTGCTTCTTGAGTAACCTCTTTTTGACTATCGGCTTCTTTGGCTTCAGTAGTATCCTCAGCCTTTGTTACTTCTTGAGCAGTTTTGGTCTCTTTTGTCTCTTGCTGTATTGGAGTTTCAGATTCTGTATTCTGAGTTGCTTCTTGAGTAACCTCTTTTTGACTATCGGCTTCTTTGGC
>JAMOSA010000265.1 GCA_027063325.1 Campylobacteraceae bacterium | reverse complement strand
ACAGATAGCTAGAATCACTCAACTTGTCAATAAAACAAATCAATTTAATCTTACAACCAAGAGATATTCACAAGCACAGATAGAAAAGCTTATGAGTAGCCAAAAGGTATTCTCATTTAGAGTAAAAGATAGATTTGGTGATATGGGTATAGTTGGTGTAGCTATTATTATTGATAATACAATAGATACACTTTTGCTAAGTTGCAGAGTTCTTGGCAGAGGTATAGAAGATAGAATTATGGATATACTCATAAAAGAGTCTAAAGGAAATCTAAATAGTGTATATATTCCAAGTGCCAAAAATATGCAAGTTGAAAATCTATATGATAGATTAGGATTTGAATTGATTGATACCAAAGATGGTATAAAGTATTACAAATATAAATATAAAGCTAAAACAAAAGAGTATATCAAAGTAACCAAAGGAGAGTAGTAGTGAATAGAGAAAATATAAAAGAGATTGTATTTAGTGTAATATCTTCAATCAATGAGGAGTTAAATAATCAAAATTTAAAAGATCCAACCGAAGATACTTTACTCTTTGAAGAGTTAGACTCTATGGCAGTACTTGATTTTGTAATGGGCATAGAAGATGAGTTGCAAAAATTGACTAATGAGTATATTCAAATAGCAAATGAGCATACCATGGATCCAAACACTACACCATTTAAGAGTATAAAAAGCTCTATTGATTATATACTCTCAAAGGTATCACAAGATGGCTAAACTCAAGTTTAATAATGCAAAAATCAAAGCTATAGTTACAACAGTTGGAGACAAAAGAGTTGCTATAGAAGAAGAGGCTTCCAATTATGGTTATGATGAAAGGACTCTAAAGAGACTTAAAAGGAGTATGGGATTTGAGAGTAGATATATAGTCTCAGACAAAAGTATATGTACAAGCAATTTGTGTATAGAGTCAGCCAAAGATATATTTAATTCACTCTCAATAGATCCAAAAAGTATTGATGCACTTATATTTGTATCACAAACACCAGACTACAAAGCACCATCTACTGCTATTATTATGCAAGATAGACTAGGATTATCCACCGATACTATAGCATATGATATAAATTTGGGGTGTAGTGGATATATCAATGGTCTATTGAATGCTTTTATGCTTATAAACTCTGGTCTAAATAGGGTACTGCTGTGTGTAGGTGATATATCCAGCCAATTTGCATACAAAGAGGATAAAAATTTAACCCCTTTGATGGGTGATGCAGGTAGTGCTATATTGATAGATAACTCAAGTAACCCCATAGATAGCTATTTTGTATTACATAGTGATGGTAGTGGATATGAGCATCTAATAATACCATCAGGTGGTTGCAGACAACCATTTACAACTGAAGCTTTAGAGATTAAATCCTATGAAGATGGTTCAAAAAGAAGAGATATTGATATGTATATGAATGGTGCAGAGATATTTAACTTTACTATCAAAGTAGTACCTAAAATGTTTGAAGAGATATTGGAGTTTGCTTCACTTCAAAAAAATGATATAGATTACTATCTACTCCATCAAGCAAACAGATATATACTCCAAAACATAGCCAAAAGATTGGATATTGATGAAGATAGATTGCCTATGGGTACAGTTACACAATATGGCAATCAAAACTCTGCCTCAATTCCAGGTACAATAAATGCATTTTTATCCAAGAGAGTATCTTCAAATAGATATAGGGTAATATTTGCAGGGTTTGGAATAGGACTCAGCTGGGGGGCTTGTATTACAGAACTTGATAATATATATGCACCCAAAATCAAAATTTATCAGCCAAAACAAGGAGATAGAGAATGAGTGAAACAGAATTTATTGAAAATATCAAAGAGGTTATAGATACAGAGATGGATTTAGATAAAGATACACTCTTAGATGATATTGACTATTATGACTCTGTAGCAGTACTTAGTCTAATGAGCTATTTTGATGAGCTAGGAGTGAGTGTATCACCAAAAGATTTTGAATCTTGCAAAAGTGTAGGAGATTTAATAACTCTTGCAAAGGAAGTTATAGATGGATAACCTGCTGGTAGTAGGAGCAAGTAGTGGAGTTGGCAAAGAGTGTGCTATTACTCTAAGCAAAGAGTATAATGTATTTGCAGTAGCTAGAAGAGAAGATAGACTAAATGAACTCAAAGAGTATGGTATAACACCTATTGTTTTTGATCTATCTTCACTAGATAAAATAGACTCTTTTGTAAAATCATTGGCAAAAGAGTATGGTAAATTTAAAGCTATTGTATATAGTGCAGGAAAACAAAGCATAAAGCCACTTAGAGTAATAAAACCACAAGATATAGATGATATATTTCATATAAACTTCTATGCACCTATGCTGTTTGCCAAAGCATTCTCCTCAAGAAGTGTTCATCTGCCAAACAATCCCTCTATTACATTCATAAGTTCAATTGCCGCACAAAAACCAGAAAAGGGAATACTCACTTACAGTGCTTCAAAAGCAGCACTGGATAATCTGACCAAAGGTTTGGCAAAAGAGATAGCACCAATTAGAGTAAATGCTATAGCACCAGGATTTATGATTACACAAATGACACAAGCATTTGATAGTGTATATACCAAAGAGTTTATAGATAAAGTATCCAAAGATTATCCATTGGGACTTGGAAGCGTAGATAAGGTAGCAAATTTGGTAGAGTTTTTAGTAAGTCAAAAAGCTGACTATATTACTGGTGATATTATCAGGGTAGATGGTGGTGGAATATTATGAAAATTCACCATATAGGTTATGTAGTAGCAAATCCACAAAGATTTTTACAAAATCTGGCAGTAGATAAAATTATAAATGAGTTGTATGATCCAACCCAAGAAGCACAATTGATGCTAATTGATGCTAATAATACATATATCGAACTTATTACACCAACAAAAGAGAGTTCATTTACATGGAATTTCTTGCAAAAAGGTGGAGGTTATCACCACTTGTGCTATGAGGTAGATAGCCATACACAAGCCAAAGAGATAATATTAAACAAAAAGATGATACAAACTCTTGATAGAGTATATGCACCACTTTTGGATATGTATGTAATGTTTGCAGTAGATAGAAACAAAATGGTAGTGGAGTTTGCATGGCAAGAGTAGCAATTATTGGTGGTGGTGGATTTGCCAAAGAGGTTATAGAGATAGCAGAGCTTTTAGGACACAAAATAGTTGGTATATTTGCTCTTGAAAATAGCCTAAAAGAGTACAAATATTTAGGCTACAAAGATGAAATACTAAGCAAAAGAGATAGTTATGATGCTATTCATATAGCTATTGGTGCAGTCAACCAACAGGGTATAGAAATTAGAAATGAACTTATAGATTTTTTACAACAGCACAATATCCCCTCTATATCTCTAATATCACCAAAAGCAACAATAGCAAAGAGTGTAACTATAAAAGAGGGCACATTTATAGCTCATGAGGTATTAATATCTTGTGATACACAAATTGGCAACTATGTAATAATCAACCAAAGAGCAGTAATAGGACATGACTGCAAAATAGAAGATAGAGTATCTATAGCTCCTCTTGTATTTTTGGGAGGTGGTGTAATAGTAGAAAAAGAGTCTATGATAGGAGTAAGAGCTACAATAAGACAGGGTATAAAGATAGCACACAACTCAACCATAGGTATGGGTTCACTTGTCATTAAAAGTACAAAACCATATACTCTTACTCTACAAATGCCAAGTAAAACCCACAAGATGTAGGAGAGTAGTATGTATATATACAGATTTAAAATATATGGCAGAGTTCAAGGTGTATATTATCGCAAATATACATCAAACCAACTCAAAAAAGAGGGATTTAGAGGGTTTATACAAAATATGCCAGATGGTACAGTAGAAGCTGTTGTAGAGTGTAAAGATAAAGAGAGTCTAAATAAAGTTTTATCCATACTAAAAGAGGGTTCACCTTTGAGTGAAGTTACAAATATTGTGTATAATAGTGTAACAGATATAAAAATAGATGATGATTTTACAATTAGATACTAAGGAGTAATATATGGCAAGTGGCTGGGGTTGTCAACATCAAACTACACACAATGGCATAAGTGATTGGTGCAGACTACTTTCACACCCATGTGAACCAGGATGTAAAGGGTGTGTACTCTTTGGCAATGGATACTTTAGTGTAACTACTACACCTTCAAATGAAGCTTTTGAGAGAAGAAAAAAGAAAAATAGAAGTGATAATCCACTAGGTGAGAGATAAGCTTTATAAAATTAAAAGTGGAACTTCAGTTCCACCCTACTTTCAAATATAATAAAATCAAAAAATTACAAAACATCAAGTCTCAAAAGTATAATATTCACACTTATTCACACACTTATTCACAATGTGACAAAAAATCTATATTTTTTAATACTAAAATATGTCATTTTATATATTAAAAAATATATAAATCACTTTATATATTCACATAGGTGAATAAAATGTGAATATGTGAAATATTTTTGAGAAATCCAAGGGGTGAAAAACTTGAAACTTTTAAAGTGCATAAGAGCAGTAAATAATAAAAAAATCTACCTAGATGCTCTAAATGTAACGAAATTTGCCCATTGAAATATTGTATCTATCTCTTTAAATCCTGCCTCTTTACACATTTTGATATTCTCTTCTATCGTAAATGGAATCAATACATTCTCTAAAGCTTCTCTTTTTGAAGCTATCTCATAATCACTGTATCCTTGTGATCGTTTATACTCATAATATATATCTATCATCTGTTTATCCAGTTTTCTATCACTAAATACAACTTTTTCAGAAAAGTAAAATACTCCACTACTATTTAATCCATTATATATACGAGATATTAACTTTGGTCTTTGGATTGGACGAATAAACTGCAGAGTATAATTGGCAATTACTACATCAAAATCTCTTATTTCATACTGCAAAATATCATCAAGTATCAACTCTATCTCATCTGCTCCAAAAGCATTACACTTTTGTGTAGCTCTTTTTATCATAGCAGGTGAATTATCTATACCATAAAGTTGTAAAGGGACTTTTGAAGTATTGTGCAACTGCAAAAGCAATCTTGCAGTAGAAGAACCAAGATCTATTATACGCATATTTGGCGTAGCTTCAAATATAATCAGTGAAGTTATCAGATTGATAACCTCATTATAGTATGGTACGGAGCGATCAAGCATATCATCAAAGACAGATGCTACAGTCTCATCAAACTCAAACTGTTTATCCAATCTCTTTGAAAATACTCTATCTTTTGACATATATACCCTAAAATTTATAGCTTAATCCAACAGTAGCCAATACTGCTCCACCCTCATCAAAAGTTCCTGATATTCCATTTAGATTCTTACCGCTTGGTACTGTACGGGATTTTTTGTAGTCATACAACAAAGCCATACCCCAACTGAGATTTTCACTCTGATTGTATCTAAATCCAGCAGAAAAAATATGAGCATCACTATCTGGAAGTTCATACCCTATTGTAGTAGGTATTGGTGTCTCATCATATGAATATCCACCCATTAAAGTAAGATTTGGAGAGTATTTGTATGTAATACCTACTCTGTATGCATTACTATCTTGCCAATATTTTGGAATTGGAGTATCCATTACAGGCAATTTTACATTATAATTGAAATCAAGCTCTTTATATCTTGACCAAAGAGTCCTCTCAAATACAAACTCTAGTGTCAAATCTTTAGTAATATTGGTTGCAACAGCAGCAGATATGGTTGCTGGTAGAGGTACAGTTACAGAAGCATTTCCATTATATATTGGAGTAGTCAAAGAACCTGCATATATTTTAGCACTTCCATCTACTTTGAGATCTACATTGCTTCTATATGTCAAAGCAAAACTCATCAAAGAGTTTGGTACCCAAGCAAGTGCTAAATTATAGCCATATGATATATCATCTCCCTCCATATCCCTAGCAAGTGGTACACCAACTTCATCTCCACTGCTTTTTACTTTGCCATCTGTATATACTACCCTGACACCACCACCAATACTGAATGTATCACTGACTTGATATGAGAATGTAGGATTAAATTCTATGATTTTTAGTGTAAACTCTTGGGCAAAGAGTTTTGTAACTCCACTATCCCATCTTTTTGACAATCCTCCAGGGGCTACCAAACTGGCACCAAAACGCCATTTACCAAATGGTTTTGAGACATAGTGAAATGAACCTACTGGGATATTTTCTACTTCACTCTTACTATCAACAGATATTGCAGTAGGTAGATTCGAAAATAATTGAGTACCTTTAAATGTAATTGAAGGTAGATGAACAAGCATAATAGAGG
>JAMOSA010000264.1 GCA_027063325.1 Campylobacteraceae bacterium | reverse complement strand
AGTATTTAGTGCCTTGGCTACACCGATATTGGAGCCTGTATGTAAAATAGATACATTATCTAACTCTTTGAGTCTTTTTGTCAAATTTGAAACATTAGGAGAGTTGTCTATAATATAGAGTTTGTCAACAGTATCTATATATGAGAGTATATTGTTATATACTTCAGATTCATTTGGATTAAATAGAAGTGTAACAGCTACGATAGGATGGGGACGATCTTGCATCAGCACACTCATCTGTTTTTTCCTTATAAATGAACCATAATTATTCTATCTGTTCTTTGATATAAAATCCAAACCATATAATCTCAAAAGTTTCATATTATATCATATCAAATTTGAAAGAACTATAAGATATAGATAGGATTTTATCAAACAGTAGATTTTATTATGCTGTTAAAGTTGATAAATCTCTATAAATATAAACTCAAAAGATATAATATATAGTATCAGTTAATAATAGTTTACCAAGATTTGTTAAAATCCATTCAATTTTTTTAGGAGTATATTATGGAGCTTACTCAAGAGCAATCAAAGGTAGAAGTTGTTGGCTGGGAAGCTAAAAATTATGATAGATTGATGGATTTTATTACCCTGTTTTGGTACCCTAAATTTATCAAAACAGCTATATCGGATATAGAACTCAAAGAGGGTAACAAGATACTAGATTTTGGTGCCGGTACTGGTAGAAATGCACTGCTAATGCATCAGTATATTGGCAATAGTGGCAAGATAGTAGGCTTTGAGATAGGCAAAGAGATGCAAGAGCAATTTAGAGCTAAATGCAAAGAGTATGAAAATATTATTTTAAAGGAGCAATCGATTATTGATCCTTTGCCAAAAGAGTATGAAGAGGTTTTTGATGTGGTATTTATCTCTTTTGTACTACATGGATTTACTCAGCCAAATAGAGAAAAGATTATATCAAATGCCAATAAAGCTTTAAAAAAGGGTGGTAGGTTTGTAATACTTGATTACAATAATTTTGATGTAAATAGTGCAAATGCTTTTGTAAAATTTGCTATACGCAAAGTAGAGTGTCCATTAGCAGAAGATTTTATACACAGAGATACCAAGCAGATGTTACAAAGCTTTGGATTTGGAGAGTTTGAGAGTAACTTTTATATGAAAGAGTATATTAGACTGCTTAAGGCAAAAAAGATATGAAGATATTTATATCTTTTATAATTGTTTTCAATATCCTATCTGCAAATATGCTAAAGTATGAAGAGTCTCCATATTTACAACAACATGCAAACAATCCGATAAATTGGTATCCATGGTCCAAAGAAGCGTTTGATAAAGCCAAACTAGAAAATAAACCTATATTTTTATCTATTGGTTATAGTACATGTCACTGGTGTCATGTGATGGAAGAGGAGTCATTTGAAAATGAAGAGTTTGCAAAATTTATGAATGCAAACTTTATATCTATAAAGGTGGATAAAGAGGAGCATCCTCAAATAGATAGGTATTTTCAAAAAGTATATAATTTACTCAATGGCAAAGGTGGAGGGTGGCCTTTGAGTATTTTTTTGACACCTCAAGGTAAACCATTTTTTGCCCAAACATATATGCCGCTAAAATCAAGAGGTAATTACAAAGGACTTTATGATGTAGCAGTGGTAATTGATAAAATATGGCATAGATACCCAAGTAGAGTATTAAGAGATGCCAATAAGATTGAGAGTCTCTTAAAGAATTATGAAAAGAGTACAAATCAAATCTCAACAAGCACAAAAGTAGGCAAAGAGATAGCCAAAGAGTTTGTAGCTATGGCAAGAGGTAGATTTGACAATGAGTTTGGAGGTTTTGGTACAGCTCCAAAGTTTCCAAATGCTTCTACTATTAAAACACTTCTGCATATATATATACTCACATCAGACAAAGTAGCCAAAGATATAGCATTAAATACTCTTGATAGTATGGCAAAGGGAGGTATATATGATCAAATTGAGGGTGGATTTTTTAGATACAGTGTAGATAGGCAGTGGAGTATTCCACACTTTGAGAAGATGCTATATACCAATGCAGAACTTATTGAAGTTTACTCTGTTGCATACAAAGTTACAAAAGATCCTCTTTATAAAAAGGTGGTAAAAGAGTCTATATCCATATTTGACAAGAGATATAGATATAGAGATTTGTATTATAGTGCAAGTGATGCAGATAGTTTGGATAAAAGTGGCAAAAAAGAGGAAGGTAGATACTTTGTATATAGCTACAAAGAGGCTTTTAATGCACTAAAAGATGCAAATATTCCAAATCCAAAAGAGATACTTAATAATTTGGGAATTACGGTAGAGGGTAATTTTGAATACAACTTAAACAATCCTTCATATATTGCCAAAGTACCCAAAAGAGCATTGGAGGTACTAAGAGATTTAAGAAGAGATAGAAAGTACCCTTTTGTAGATAAAAAACTGCAAACATCATGGAACTCTTTGATGGCTATAGCTTTGTTTGAAGCCTCTTGTGTTGATAGTAATTTTGCAAATGAAGGGTTGAGGGTAGTTGATGCAATATTAAATAACCTCTATATTAATGATATACTCTATCACCAAAAATTACCAGATAAAAAACCAAAACTAAAAGCATATTTTGAAGATTATAGCTATTTAATCTCAGCATTGATTAAAGCGTATGAGAGTAGCTATGAACAAAAGTATCTAAAAGTAGCAAGAGATTTATATAATGACTCAAAGAGTAAGTTTTTTGATGGTAAAGGTTGGATAGACAGCCAAACCAAGTTGCACAATAGATTGGATATCTATGATGGTTCATACAAAAATTCATTAGCAGTTATGGCTAATAATGCCCAAAAGTTAGCACTTTTATTAAATAGCAGTGATTACTACCAAGATATAGATATAATATTAAACTCATTTTCCAAAGATATAAAAAGGTATCCAATAGCTACACCAACAGCAGTAGATGTACTACTTGCAAGAGAGTATGGATATATACTTTTGCATTCAAACAGAAATGATATAGATAAATTAAAAAGAGCTTTGGAATCTGAAAGCAACTATCCATATATCTTATATGTGCCACAAAAAGAGCAAGAGTTTACAGCTTGTAGTATAAATAGCTGTTTTTTGAGTGATAAAGATATAAACTCTTTTGTAGATAAAGTGATACAAACTATAAATCAAGGATTATAAATGAGATTTGATATACCAAATTTTAAAGAGTGTGATATAGAAAATATCATATTTGATTACAATGGTACAATAGCAACAGATGGTATAGTAGAAGATAGTTTTGTATCTAATATCAAAGATTTAGCAATGGATTATAATATCTATGTAGTAACTGCTGATACCTTTGGAAGTGTCAAAAAGAACCTCTCAAATTTGCCAATAGATATAAAGGTATTAGATTCAAATGATCATACCAAGCAAAAGTGTGATATTTTAAACTCTCTTGGAGCAGATAAAACTATAGCAGTAGGAAATGGAAATAATGATAGATTAATGTTACAAGAAGCAATTATATCTATAGCAATATTGGGCAAAGAGGGATTATCAACCAAAGCTTTAAATAGTGCTGATATTGTATGCAAATCTATTACAGATGCTTTAATGCTAATTAAAAATCAAAAGAGATTGATAGCTACACTCAGAAGATAATATATACTATTTTATCAGCTTGAAATAAGAGCCTATTTCAAAACTTTGGATATAATTATCAATCAAAAAAAGCAAGGTAGTAACTTATGCCAAAAAGAGATGATATTAAAACAATACTACTTATAGGCTCAGGTCCAATTGTAATAGGACAAGCTTGTGAATTTGACTACTCTGGTACTCAAGCGGCCAAGACTCTAAAAGAGCTTGGTTATCGTGTAGTGCTAATTAACTCAAATCCAGCAACTATTATGACAGATCCTGAGTTTGCAGACAGAACATATATAGAACCAATAGATGAGCATGTAATAGCTAAAATTATAGAAAAAGAGAATGTAGATGCCATATTGCCTACTATGGGTGGTCAGACTGCATTGAATGTAGCTATGAAGATGCATGAAGCTGGTATGCTTGATGATATAGTATTTTTGGGAGCAAACCCAGAGGCTATAAAAAAGGGTGAAGATAGACAAGCATTCAAAGAGGCTATGCAAAAAATTGGTATGGACTTACCAATATCAAAGTATGCTTACAATATGGATGAAGCAGTTTCAGCAGCCAAAGAGATAGGTTTTCCTCTAATCATTAGAGCTTCATATACACTAGCTGGTGGAGGTAGTGGTGTAGCATATAATATGGATGAATTTAAAGAGATAGCCAAAGGTGGCTTAGAGGCTAGTCCTATCAGTGAAATTTTGATAGAAGAGTCTTTGCTTGGGTGGAAAGAGTATGAGATGGAGGTTATCAGAGACAAAGAGGATAACTGTATCATTGTATGTTCTATAGAGAATTTAGATCCAATGGGTGTACATACAGGTGACTCTATTACAATAGCACCTGCTTTGACTCTGACAGATAAAGAGTATCAAAGAATGAGAGATGCATCTTTTGCTATCTTGCGTGAGATTGGAGTAGATACAGGAGGCTCCAATGTACAATTTTCTATCAATCCCAAAACAGGCAGAATGATAGTAATTGAGATGAATCCTAGAGTAAGTCGCTCTTCTGCTTTGGCTTCAAAGGCTACCGGATACCCAATAGCAAAAGTAGCTACACTTTTGGCTGTTGGATATACATTAGATGAGATCAAAAATGATATTACAGGCACTCCAGCTTCATTTGAACCTGTAATTGATTATATAGTTACCAAGATACCACGCTTTACATTTGAAAAATTTCCAATGGCTGATTCTACTTTGACAACAGCGATGAAGAGTGTTGGTGAAGTTATGAGTATAGGCAGAACATTTAAAGAGTCTTTCCAAAAAGCTTTGGTATCACTAGAGACAGGACTTATAGGGTTTGATCCTATAAATTGTGATGATGATACTCTAATTAGAGAGATTAGAAGACCAAATG
>JAMOSA010000263.1 GCA_027063325.1 Campylobacteraceae bacterium | reverse complement strand
GTATATAGTTATAATCTCTTTGGCAAAGGGGTTGCCTCACTCCAAAATGGCTCTTTGAGATGGTATGCTATGGGTATGCTTATTGGTATTTGCATAATATCACTCTATCTATTAGAGAAGTTTGGAGGCTGATATGGAAAAGATTCTTACATATATAGTTTTTACCCCTTTGCTCTTTGCATTTGTAATGGGAGTATTTAGAGTAAATATCAAAATACTAAGATTTGGTGCCATACTCTCTTCTATTATTGTATTTGTACTTACAGTTACTCTAATTGCATATTTTGATCCATATCAGAATCAAATACAGTTTGAAAGAAGCCTACCATGGATAGCTTCATATGGAATATATTACCATATTGGAGTTGATGTACTCTCACTTGTTATTATCTCTATGACTTCACTTCTTATACCAATACTCTATATCTATATGTGGCAAAATAGTTACAGTGGATACTGGTACAATATGATGTTACTTCAAACAGGTGTAATGGGTGCTGTGGTATCTCTTGATTTGATACTCTTTTATATGTTTTGGGAGACTATGCTTTTGCCTGTATTTATAATGATAGGCAGATATGGACATGACAAAAATAGATTTAATGCAATGAAAATACTGCTTATGACAGTATTTGGCTCTATGGCAATGCTCTTTTCTATTTTATATTTGGGATATGAGTATTTTGTAGTACATAGTTACTGGAGTTTTGAGTTAAACAATCTTGCTTTGTTACACTTTGATCCAAAAACCACACTATGGCTTAGTGCTGGATTTATGTTTGCTTTTGCTATAAAGATACCACTTGTTGGATTTCATACATGGATGGCTCCAGCATACAGCAGTGCTCCAACTCCAGCTCTTGTAATACTCTCAGCTATTATGGCAAAACTTGGCGCTTATGGTATATGGAGATTTGGTTATGGACTCTTTAGTGAGACTATGAGTTATTACAGACCATATATTATAATATTTGCAATTATAGGAATGCTCTATTATGCCATAAGGGCAATGAGTGAGAGAGATTTGAGGCGTATGTTTGCTTTCTCTTCGGGGTCTCATCTGTCTGTAATTGTACTGGGTATCATTATAGCCAATATATACAGTTGGAGTGGAAGCTTGTACTTTATAGCTACACATGCTCTATCTTCAGCAGGTATATTTATAATGATTGGTTTGATATACCGTAGAGTAGGAAGTGTAGATATAACTACTCTTGGAGGTATAGCCAAAGTAGCACCAAAATTTGCTTTTATATTTGCTTTTTTTGCACTTAGTATTGTAGGATTACCCTCAACTGGGGGATTTGTAGCAGAACTTCTCATAATAATAGGAGCATTCAAAAGCAATATGAGTTTGGGATTTGTTACTATTTTTAGTATGATAACTGCGATTTTGTATATATTTTATACATTACAACAGACAATATATGGACCTCTTACACCAAAAACACAAGAGTTTGGAGATTTAACTATAGGTGAAATATTAATGCTATTGCCTCTTGTGCTACTATTGCTTGTAAGTGGTATTTTTCCTTCTGCTTTTATACCCGCACTTGAACCACAGCTTCAGCATATGCTACAGATAATTGGGGGAATACTATGAGATCTGATATTTATACACTCTTGCCTATGGCTACTACTGTAATTGGTGCATTTGTAATGCTTTTGCTCAGTAGTAGCAAATCTATAACCCTTATTAGATACCATCTAATAACAGTAGCTATTTTACTACTCTCTTTGGCTCTTAGTCTGCCCCTTTTTGGAAGTGGCAAGAGTATATATCCGCTTGATAATATCTTTCATCAAGCTTTTATAGTAGATGACTTTTCGATACTCTTTGATATTATGTTTTTGGGTGGAGCAGTACTTACACTGCTTGTCAATACTCTATATCTCAAAAAAAGAGACTACTATAATGGTGAATTTTATGCACTGTTTCTATTTACAATATTTGGAATGAT
This sequence comes from Campylobacteraceae bacterium, assembly GCA_027063325.1. GTDB lineage: Bacteria > Campylobacterota > Campylobacteria > Campylobacterales > Sulfurovaceae > Nitratifractor. The sequence goes on along the minus strand of JAMOSA010000263.1, from coordinate 4,428 downwards.
GATACTAGCTCACTCAAATGATTTAATTGTCGCTTTTATAGGATTGGAGGTTGCTTCATTGAGTATATATGCTTTGGTAGGTTATCACAAAAATAATCCTCTAAGTTCTGAAGCAATGCTAAAATATATGGTTCTTGGTGCATTTGTTGGCAGTATGTTTTTGCTTGGAAGTGTAATGATATATATTTTGGTTGGTTCAACCAATATTGCAGATATTACATCATTTATCCAAAATGAGGGAGAGAGTAATCAATTGGCACTTACTGTTGCTGGTACTTTGCTACTTATTACAATACTCTTTAAAGTAGGAGCAGTACCATTTCATACATGGGTACTAGATGTCTATGAGGGTTCTCCCTTTCCTATAACTATGTTTATGGCATCAGTTTTTAAAATATCTATATTTGCAATCGCTTTGCGTATATATGTAGCATATTTTGCCACAGGAGTACTACATGGTGATGTGATACTCTCAATAGTTACAATAGTTACTCTAATTGGCGGTTCACTACTTGCTATATCACAAACAAAACTCAAAAGAGTATTGGCAGGTTCTTCGATAGTACATGGAGGATATATGCTAATAGCACTCTCTTGTATAGGCTTAGGCTCACAACTTGCAGTACCTGCTGTTATGTTCTATCTGCTTAGTTATTTTATATCCTCTGTTGGAGCTTTTGGAATACTAAGTTACCTCTCTGCTGACTCAAAAAGAGCCTTGAGATATGAGGATTTCAAAGGTTTTGCAGACAAAAGACCATATCTGTCTGCAATGATGGCTATATTTATGCTATCTCTTTCTGGATTTCCATCAACTATTGGATTTTTGGGCAAATTTTATATATTTACAGTAGCTATTGAATCAAAACAGTTTATATTAGCAGCTCTTGGTATAGCTGTAGCATTTATATCTATATATTACTATTTTAAACTCATAGCTTTTATGTATTTTTACAGTAGCCCTAATACCAAAAAAGAGAAATTTAAACTCTCACTTAGTACATCACTTATAGCACTAATGGCAATATTAGCAATATTAGGAGGTATTGGTACAAGCTTGATTCCAATGATACCTAGTGCAGACAGTCTGCTTGGTATAGCTTCGGTTGCATCTTCAAGCCTTGGATATTAAACAAGGAGGATATATGCAAAATAGAGGTATTATACAGATGCTTATAGCTACATTTTTATGGGGTTCAACACCTATTATGAGTATAAACTCCCATCTTAAAAGTGAAGTTTTTGTATTTTTTAGAGTACTTTTTGCACTCCCTTTTATCCTCTATTATGCCTTAAAAGAGGTATCTTTAAAAGAGTTTTTCACCATCAAACCGTTTTGGGTACTGTTTTTGAGTGGAGTAGCTCTTGGAGTAAACTGGATATTCTTCTTTTGGGCTTTGAATCTGACTACTGTGGCAAATGTGGTGGCAATATACTACAGTGGTCCGATTTTGGCTCTGATTCTTGGAGTTCTCTTTCTAAAAGAGAGAATAAATATATATAATAATCTCAATTTTTTTGGCTTTTACAGGTGTATTGGTAACAGTCAAAGGATTTGAGATAGACAAAGGGATAATTGTCTCTATACTTGCAGGTATCAGTTATGCACTGCTTGGATTCTTTTCCAAAATTGCAACAAAAAATCATCATGCTTTGGTAATTACTGCATGGCAGATATTAATATCTATATTTTTGACTCTCCCCTTTTTGTTTATATATGATTGGCATCTAAACTTCAATTCATTTACAATTGTATTGATAACAGGCATACTACATACTGCAATTGCTCTGTTTTTGTGGTATGATGCACTAAACTATATAGAGTTGTCACTCTCATCAATCTTGCAATATCTTGATATAGTATTTTCAACTGACATTCCCCACCCCTAAAGTACCAAATAATTAATTTGATAACTCCTACCTAAACACCTAAGCAAAGTATGATGATAATCCTTTAAATTGATAACAATCTGCTGAATATCTCCAATGGAGAGAATATGAATATCGGTAAAAGTCTGAAAAACCCAACGAGCAGTAGGCGTTTGAGTTGGTTTGCCTTTTTGGTCGATAAAAAATTCATCTTCATCTTTGAGAGAAGTCCGAATTTTCATCTCTAAAGAGGCATATACCATTAAACATAGAGTCATAATAAAAAGAAGAGCCTCAATTCGTTCAGGTTTTTTAACATAGAGTGAATCAGTTAAGAATTCAGGGCTTTTGATAAAACGGAAACCTCTCTCCACTACAAATTGATTTTTATAGACATCAATAATCTTTTGGGGCTCTATTTTTAGGTCATTTGTAGCCAAAATAAAGAGAGATTTTTTCCAAACCTCTTGATAATAGGGTTCTATCTTAAAACTATAGTTGGACTCAATGGAGTATTCATAAAAGTCAGGTTTTTGATTTTTCTTAGGTTGTCCTGCTTTTTTATATCGTTTATGTTTAACTATTTTGGTATCATTCAATTCAAGTAAAGAGAACTTTTTAACCAATTTATCTAAGGCTCTATTGGCATCATCTTCACAAGCAAATAGAGTCGATTTTAATGAATTAAACGCCTTAATCTCTTTATCTACAAGTTTATTAAATTTTTTTGAAACACTCTTTTTGGCTCTCTCTTTAGCAGGAGTAGAATGCACCACTACCCAATGTTGGTTTACATCTGCATAGCTATTTCCCAAGAAAAGATAACTGTATCTATCATCTTTAGAGTGAGGAGTCATTCTTGACATAGAGAGTAACTCTATTAGTTCTTTATTCTCTTTGATTTGATTAGGAACTCTGGTTATCCATTTAATATTATTGCTTTGAAATGAGTCAAGATTTTTAGCAGTGTAAATAGCACTATCAGCTACAACTGTTCCTGTACTAGTTTTACTTAATGATTGAATATGGTCTATTACCATCTTTTCAAAGCTTACCTTATCTGAGCTATTTCCATCTAAGGCTCTCATGGCTATTGGTATTCCATGACTATTTTCACATATCATCTCTAACATCACCTGATTTAAATCTGGTCTATGGTCTTTACTATACCCTTTTGTAATATGCACCACCCCCTCTTTTTTCTCTTCTTGGGAATTATATTCCCCATCTACATGAATTGCTGTAGAGTCCAAATGGTGGTACTTTGGAACTAAATCTAAATTTTCCAATGCTTTTTGGGATATTAGTGAAAACAATGGGGTTACTCCATATTCATATAATGAGTCTAAAGCTCTTCCTAATACACTATCATTCAAATTATTTGGCTCAATCCCCTCTTTTATTAATAACTCCAAGGGTTTATTTTCAAAAAATTGTGGTACTAAATAGAGTTGTCTATTTGCAAAGCCTAATCCATTGAGTAGCATTGCTTTAACTGCCTCTCCTATAGTTACTTTTCTCTCTTTTTTATCTTGTTTTATTGCATTGTCTATGCTCTCTACTATTCCTAGCTCATCTATCATTGTTGATACTAAGCCTAAATGTTCTATTGTTTGGGTTTTATATTCGTTCATGGCTTTTTTTATACTATTTTAGCAGATTTCTTTTATTCTTTTTTTTGGAGATTTGGGTGGGGAATGTCAGATATTCTCTCCATTGGAGATATTCAGCAGATTGTTATCAATTTAAAGGATTATCATCATACTTTGCTTAGGTGTTTAGGTAGGAGTTATCAAATTAATTATTTGATGCTTTAGGGGTGGGGAATGTCAGTTATATAACGGTTGAGTACAAAAATATGTTCCCCTCTTCTCAAATTTTTCAGATAATAAGAAATATTTTTGGCTGAGGGAATATATTTTTGTTGCTATGTTTTGTTATATGTCGTAGTTTAAAATTGGAATATTATTTTTTTACCCATTCTATTACTTTTTTAGCTCTAATATATCCACCATAGCCTACTCCCACACAAACTACTGCTATTCCTGCAGCTGCACCCACAGCTACTATTTGTGCTGGATTGCCTTTAGCATGCACTGCGATTCCCTTGCCAACATCAACAGCCACCTTGATAACATCTTGTTCTTTTGCCATAATCAATATCCTTTTAATATAACGGTCGACTTCACCGACAGGTTTACCTGTTCGGTGCTAGGTTTTGTTGTGTTTAAAATTTTTTAGTTGGTAAATGTTTACCTATATATCCTATATAAATCTTATCTTGTTTTTCTAAAAAATATATTCTATGAGATGAAAATTTAAGATGATTATCAAAGTATATTTTTTCACTATCTACTGTAAAATATCTAAGTTTTTTCAAATTAATATCATTTTTAACTGATTGACTTTCTCCTGAATAATTAAAATCTATAATTTGTTTTTTATTAGTTTCAATATCTCTTAAAATACTTATAGCTTGTTGAAAAATAGTTTTATCTAAACTTTTTATTTGTTCTTCAACTTCCTTGCAAAAAACTATTTTATTTGGAAATAATTCAT
>JAMOSA010000262.1 GCA_027063325.1 Campylobacteraceae bacterium | reverse complement strand
CTGCATAATCTATATTGCTCATCAAATCTTTTGTTAAATCTGTTTGTGTCTTCATTTTGCAAATCCTCTCTTTTTTATTTTTTATTCTAGTCTATTTTGGATTTACACAAAATTTGAAGCGTTCCCCCTCCTCATTAAAAGAATTAATCTTGAGTGAAGGCTTCTTTTTCCTGTAAGTATAAGCAATTAAAGAGACCGCTTAGTATTTTGTTTAATTGATTTGTGATACTCTTCAACTTTCTATCTTTTTTAATAGATTGTTTTTATTTTATCTTTATCAAGAGTGGTGTCACTACAGATAAGATAAATTACACCTTTACTTCCATCTTTGTTCTTAAAGATTTGTTTATATAAAAAGACAGGTTTACTATAACCTTTTATATATCCTAGTATTGGCTTTTTATCTATATCTGTTATACTATCTACTCTTTGGAATTTCCCTTCTAGTTTATTTTTTAGGCTTACTGCAAACAATCTATTACTTTTTATTGCACAGATAAAATGCTTCTTTTTTTCGTTATCAATTCTAATGTCTCTTTTGAAGAAAACCAGCTATCCATTAATACATATTTAAATTTTATATGATTTTGGATACTTTTTATAAACATCTCTCTTACTATCTCATTTTTTGTTTTTAATGATTTCCTTTTCTCTTTTCTTGTCTCTATTTCACAATATTTAATATCTTTTCTTATAATCTCAAAATTTACAGGTATTGAAACACTTTCACTGTTTATATATAAACAGCTCATTAGATTTACACCTTTGACATATCTACCTTTTGAATGATCATAATGCCAACAGATAATCTCATTCTCTTTACTCCAACTCTTTTGTATTATCGTATCATCAAATACTATAACTCCTTCTTCATCTTCTATCTCTCTTACTATTTTCTTCACATTAAACCATAATGTTTTTGAATCAAATTCATCATTTGATAAAAATCTTGTTATTTGGTCATGGCTTAACTCTTCTATTATTTTACTTAACCTTGTAGCACTAGCTTGTCCTTGCACACTTATCAAGTAATCTGTGTATATATCCATATATTCTTTTTTACTTCTTCTTCTCATAACTCTTATTTTATCATAACTGCGTAACATCAGTTATAATCTTATCCGAGACTCAGGTTATTATAAGCAGGGTGCAAAGTTTAAGCACCCTTTTTTATCTTTTTAATAATTTCCCTCTAATTGTATCTTCATCAAGTATCTCTTTGTCATACTTAATAACCATAGTACCCTCAGTCTCATTGATATACATATCATTTATACCATCAAAGGTCTTTATAGTATCCAACTTGCTTTTGTCATATTTGTCTGTATGTAGATATATAGTACCTCTTAGTCCTGGATTTCTCATACCATAAATCCAGTATGCCCAAAAGATTGAGACTATAAGAATTGTTATAGAGACCCCCTCTACACTCCAAATCTCAAAAATTTTACCAGCAAGTGTTGCTCCAATACCCATACCAACATAAGCAAATGTATTTGCAACTCCAAGTGCTGCTCCTTTTTGATGTGCCTTTGCAAATTTACTTACAAAGCTTTGTAAAAGAGGTTCAAACATATTAAACCCTATAAAGAAAAATACAACTCCAACACCAAATAGTAACAAGGATTTGGAAAATCCCATAAGTATAAATGCTACTGCAATAAAAGCAATAGAGATGATAAATACCTCTTTGCCTTTGTTGTATTTTTCTCCAAATACAGCAGATGGACCCATTGCTATAATTCCAAAAAATACAGCAGGAAGATATACTTTCCAAAACTCTCCAAGAGGCAAATGAAAACTGTTTTTTAATACCAAAGGAATAAGAAAGAATGCTACAGCCATAGTTGAAGAGTGAAACAGGAATGTAATATACATTCTAACTAAATCTTTATCTTTAAATACATCTTTTACCTTGGCTTCCTCTTCTGCAAATGAGTGAGTAATCTTGGGAGGCTCTGGTACTACTGTAAAGAGTAAAACTATAGATAACAGTGCCATACCTGCAGTTAGATAAAATAGTACAGGTACACCATCACTCATACCACCAATAATTGGTCCAAGTACCATAGCTGCAGTAAATGAGAGTGCAATTACCATACCCATTATAGCCATAGCATGGGCTCTTTCTTCCTCTTTTACATGATCGCTTATCATTGCAATAATAACTGCTCCAATAGCACCGGCTCCTTGCAAGAATCTACCAAGAAGCAGTATATATATATTTTCAGCCATAGCAGCAATCAATGAACCAAGTGCGAATATCAAAAGTCCTATCAATATACTCTTTTTTCTTCCTATCTTATCACTGAGTACTCCAAATGGTACCTGCAAGGCTGCTTGAGTTAATGCATATCCACCAACAGCAAGACCAACCAGTGTTGCAGTAGCTCCTGGCATATCGTGTGCATAGGCTGAGAGTACTGACATAACTACAAAAAGTCCCAAAAACCTAAGACCAATAATTAAACTTAGATGCCAGGTTTTAGCAATAATATCTTTCATCAAATAATCCTTTAAGATATTGTATAATCCCATAAAGCATCATAAAGACTATTAATATAAGAACATTCTATGAATTATATAAGTATAGATGATACTTTTAGAGATTTTGTGGATTATATAATTATTATCTTTAACAAGGGTTAATAAAATGGAGTTGGTTTTAGCAAGTGGCAACAGAGGTAAAGTAAGAGAGTTTCAGGAGGCTTTTGGCAGTGAACTAAAGGCTTTGGATGAAGTAATAACCCCTTTTTATATAGAAGAGAGTGCAGATACATTTGCTGGAAATGCAGTAATAAAAGCTAAAGCAGTGTATGAAAAAGTGGGTAATAATTATATAGTTATCAGTGATGATAGTGGTATAAGTGTAGATGCTCTTGGTGGAGAACCTGGTATATACTCTGCTAGATATGCAGGTAAAGGAGCCAGTGATAGAGATAATTTACAAAAGATGATAAATACTCTAAAATCAAAAGGTTTAGATGAATCCAAAGCTCACTATACAGCATCTGTTGCAATAATTAGCCGGTATGGTATATATGTAGTACATGGTTGGATGTATGGAAAAGTAATTGCAGAGATTAGAGGTGATGGTGGTTTTGGATATGATCCTGCTTTTATACCTGATGGGTTTGATAAAACTTTGGGTGAGTTACCATCATCTGTAAAATCTAAATTTTCACACAGAACCAGGGCTATAAAGTTAGCAAAGCCTATTATTGATATGCTAAAAAATATTAAAGGTTGATTTATGCAAGAGAAGTTTATGCAGGATTTGACTCTACTTTATGATGAGTTGCAAAGAAGACAAAGCAGACTAAATAGATATTACCATATTTTAAATAGTGATGAGCCCAAAGAGGCAAAAGAGTTGGTAGAAGAATTTTTGAAATTGCTTGATTTGCCATATACCAAAGAAAATATATTAGCTTTATTAAATAGAATAATAAACTTACGAGAAGATTCATTAGAACAAGTTTTAAAAAAGGCTGGATTAAATGAAGATGAAGTTATAGAGAAAAAGGAGATAGCTTACTCTTTTGTATCCCAATTTTATTTAGAGAAATTTGAAGAGATAATAGCATGGATTGAAGAGAGAGGACTCTTGACACCATTTTATATAACACTACTTCAAGGTGCTCACAGTGTAGGTATTGCTATGAGTATGTGGCAGAGTGGTTGGACATCACATATTATAAACGGCATCAATCGTGAACTTTTTGAACTCTTTGGAGGAGATGAAGAGAAAATTATCGAGATGCTTCATGAAAAAGAGTTATTTGATAAATATAAAGGCTCTTTATCTGATCGTTCATACAGTGTTTTAGTTCTGGAAGGAGATGAATATAAAAGAGTCTCTTATGCAAAAGCTTTCAAAGATGAGATAGTAAAAGTTGAAAAGGCTTTAAGTTATTTGATTATAGAGTTGATGAAGTATGAAGATGATGTATTTAATCAAAAAGATGAATGGATAGAGTATTTTATACAGTTAAAAAGAGCATTTTTGCATACAAATCCAGATGAATTAGTAGGGTATTGGGCAGATGTCGATAGAGCTTGGATGAAGATAAAAACACCTATTCAGATAGGACATCCACTAGAGTATTATGAGGATCACTACAGAAGAGCAGTAGCTTTGGAGTGGGATGTTAGAGTCATAAATACAGAGTTACAAAACAGTTCAAAAGCTAAAAGTAGCATTAAATCATTTGCTGCAAAACTATCTATAGATTTGGGACTTACTGCCCAAAAGTTGTACATTAAAAACCTAGAACAAATTGATAGAACCCAACTATATATCGGACGCCCGATATTTTATTATGGAGCAGAATTTAATGGTCTCTTTTCTGCTCAAGTTGTACCAAATGATGAGAGTGTCTCTACTGAGTATGGTAAAAAAATCTTTGCATATGCTGATTATGTAAGAGAGTCTAAAATGAGTCGTCCTATTATGAAAATAGAACTTGAGAGTATGGGGCGTGAATTTGTACTCAAGAGGAAAAAACTGGTAATTAAAGAGCCTCAAAAGTGGTATAGATTGTATGATATAGGTACTATTGGTCATGAATTTGGTCATATACTCTGGATAGATAGTAATACAGAGATACTTATGAATAAATCTGGTCAATTTAAAAATATAGAAGAGTTCAAAGCTACTGCCGGTGGCATTATGGCATTTTTTGATTCAAACGAGAGTGAACTGAGAGATGATTTCATAGATGATTTGGTATCAAGAGCAGTATCACTTATAGCATGGAGAGAGGTTGGTGAAGTATTACCATACTACTGTGAAGGATTAATACATCTTGAACTTTTATACAGTAGTGGGATAATTTCATTTGATGGAATATCTGTAAAGATTGACAAAAGCAGATATGAAGATATGAAAAGTATATATATAGAAGCTTACAAAGAGTTGGTTAAACACTATATATTTATGAAAGATGCTGGAGATTATTTATATAGATATGTTACCAAAGATGGAAGTGATTATCTGCCAAAAAGTAAAATTGTAAGAGAATTTGTTATATTATATTATGATAGATACAAAGAGATAGGTCAACAGGTTGCTGAACTTTAAGAATTGGTAAAATTATTATTCAATTTTCATATTTTATTATGAAGAAAAGAAGTAAAAGATCTTTTTCTATTCAATATTTTAATGAATTAGAATATAATAAGATTTACCAGACTTCAATTGTATGTAAGTTGAAATAGTAACCTGAGTTTTGTGATGTGTAGAGAATATTATTTGAATGAAAGGTGGAGTAGTAATGTTAAAAAGATTACTTGCAGTAGTTGTAGCAGGAGTAGTAGGAATTTCACAAATATTTGCTATGGAGATAAAGAGTGATACAGATGCAATTGTAGCAATGGGTGAGAGTGAAGCTGAGATGCGTCATATGCTAGAGTTTTATGCTTTTATTGGTGCTGGTGTCAAGTACAAAAAACCAAAAGATAAATTAAAAGAGCATATAAAAGAGCATGAAGAAGTAATGCAAGCTATTGGCAACAGATACAAAGGTAATAAAGCTATAATGAAGAGTGTAAATGCCGAAAAGAAGGCTTGGGAACCTGTAAAAAATTCACTTTTGACTGCCCTTAGTGGTAAAAAGACTCAAGAGCAGATGACAAAAGAGGCACTGTTTGTGCATGCTAATATACGCTCTGTTATAAAAGAGCTTGAAAATATTAAGAAAAATTTAGTAAAAAAATCTGGTGTAAAGAATGCAAAGTATTTAGATGCTGCTGAAGAGATTGGAGCATCTGCTAGAAGACTTTCAGCTCATTATATGATGAAGATGTGGGATTTACCAGATCCAACAATAATGGAGCATTGGAACAGAGGAGTTGAGATATATAAACACTCACTAGAAGTTCTTGAAAAATCAAAATTTGCAAAGAATCCTGAGTTTAAAAAAGAGCTTGATACAGCAAAACAATCTTATGACTTTTTTATGATGGTTATTAAATTTAAAAATAAATATGTTCCTATTATGGTACAAAGAAAAGCAGATGCGGCCATAAAAGCTGGTAAAAAGATGGTTGAGATAATTTTAAAAGACAAATAGTATAATCACACCATAATGGTGTGATATATTGTCTATCTGCTTCTTCTAAGTTCTGTTAATTTATCTTGAGCCAATTGGTAGTTGGAACAACCGCTTTTATCTCCGTATCTACACGCTTTTTGCCAATAGCTCATTGCTTTTGTATAGTTTTGTCTTACGCCACCTTCAGCATTAGCATATATAAATGCAGCTGAATTACATGCACTGGCACTTCCCATATTACAGGCTCTCCCCAAATATTTTACAGCCATATTTCCATTATTTGCATTGATTGCATTTATACCAAGTCTTTCACAACTACTAGCATTTCCACAACTACTGTTGCCTGAATAGCTTTTGGTACTATTATGTTTGGGTGAGGGTGAATTACTGCAACCTGTAAATATCAGTGATAGTGC
>JAMOSA010000261.1 GCA_027063325.1 Campylobacteraceae bacterium | reverse complement strand
AGATGATATTCAGGGTCGTCTGTTTCATATGTTTATTATTGAGAGTGAAAAATTTGAGGAGATGTTTGAAAATCTTGTAGAAGAGATTAAGTATATAGATCTCATTATTCCTGCTCCACTGCTTTACAAAACTCTTTATGACAGTGAGATATTAGAACCCAAAAAGATACAGTGCTTTTTATATTTTGGTTCATATGATACTACTATTACATTTTATAGAAACGGAGATTATCTATACTCTAAATCAATTAACTACTCACTAGAGCAGATATATGATAGGTATTGTGAAATACTTGGGAAAACTGTAGATAAAAAAGAGTTTATGAGGGTATTTCAAAAAGAGGGGGCAAAGACTACAAAAGTTGAGTATCAGCAAAATATGCTCAAACTCTTTAATGAAATCTTTATAAATATAAATGATATTGTAATATATACAAAAAGAGCATACAAAATAGAGACTATAGAGCAGATGTACATAGGTAGTGAATTTGGTCCAATTGAGGGAGTTGACCAGTATGCCCAAAACTATTTAGGACTCTACTCTATACCTTTTGTATTGGATTTTGGTTATATCTTTGAAGATTCATATATAGATCATACTCATCTTATGATGGCAAAAGCCAGTGAGAAGTTTATTGAAGATCCATCTCTATATATAAACTTTACAAAATATCCAAGACCACCGGTATTTTACAAAAGACCATCTGGTCAATTTGTAATTGCTGTAATTGGAGCTATTATATTGGCATCGAGTTATCCTATATACTTTTTGGTAATTGCGTATGCAAATCAAGGATATATATATACTTTGGAAAAGAAAGAAGAGAAGCTTGGTGCAGAAGTTAGAAGATATAAATCTCAAATTGCCAAATTGACAAAAATAAAAAAAGATCTTGAAAAAAGAGTTGATGAGTTAAGAACCATATACAAAGGAAAAGAGAAGACTTTGGTATCTGTATATAGAAAAAAGGTGGATTATCAACTAAAATCAGATAGAATTGCACTTTTTGCTGATGAATTGAATAAAAATAAAGTTCATACAGATAGAATTATGAGTAGTGATGATAATTACTCTATTGGTATGATAGCTGAAGATGATCAGTATATTACAACTCTAATAAAAGATATTACAGATAAGCACAAAAGAGAGATTAAACATATTGATATAGATAAAATCTACAAAGATGATAATTCACTCTATCGTGGAACTTTAAAGGTTGATTTGAAATGAAAGTAGTTGCAGATAAACTCGAAGAGTTAGATAAGTATCTATCGGAGAAGAAAGAGGCTGAACGCTGGGTTATTATACTGCTTGTTGCCGGTGTTGTGGGGTACTTGGTATATATGTATTTATATCCTTATGCAGAAGATAAATTTAATCAAAGTCAACTTGAGAGACAGAAACTGGAAAAAAAGGTAGCAGAGGATGAAAAGTATCTTCGCTCTATTACAATAGGAGGAGATAGAGATTTTTATATCAAAGATTTAAATAAGAAGATAAGAAGAAAAAAGGATGAGATAAAAAGCTACAAAGAAAAAATTGCACTTTTGGATAAAAACTTTCAAAAACTGGCAGCAATTTTATTTAATCAAAGCAGTTGGTCAAAGTTTTTGGAGTCAATTTCAGACAGAGCAAATGTAAATGATATTGAACTTATTGCACTCTCAAACAAATATGTTGATCAAGAAGAGAGTTTTGGACATGTGCTTGAGATTGGTATCAGGTGTAGGGGGTCATTCCAAAATATTTTGAAATTTATGAATGATATTGAGCAGAGCAGACTGGTAACAGATGTCTATGAAAGTGATTTGTATGTGGATGGAAACAGTGAAGGTGGCTTGATAGCAGACTTCAATATATCGGTATGGGGGGTAAATCACTAATGAAAAGAGAATTTATATTAGTACCTCTACTGCTCCTAACTCCCCTTTGGGCAGAACTCTCAAGAGAGCAGATAGATAAGATGGTAATTAAAATTCAAGATAGAAGAATCAGCAATGTAGATGTAGATTTTGACAAAGTAAAGCCACCATTTATTGTGGTAAAACAAAATGATGATGGTAATCAGACTACAAGTTTGGAAGTACCCCAAAAGAAGTTGGAGTGGAGTCTAAATGCTATTATGACAGATGATACCCAAGAAGGAAGTACAGCTTTTATCAATGGTAAATGGCATAAAGTAGGAGATGAGATACAGGGGTATAGGCTTGAGAAGATTAGAGCAGATATGGTTTTACTACATAAAGGTGATAGAGATATTCGTTTGTTTCTGACAAAAAGTAGTAAAATTCCACAAATTCAATTTGCTGAGGATATGCAAACAGATGATAAGAACAATTCTATGAGGGGTAAAATATGAGAATAGAGTGGTTGAAAGGGGTGCTTTTGGGAATGTTTTTACTGCTGATGGCAGTAGAGACAGCAAATGCCGAAGGGTGTAGAGACAAACTCTTTAATGTTACAGTTAATGAGGATTTGACTATACAAGAAGCAATTGATAATATAGCTGACAGATGTGGCATGACAGTAGTCATTAGAGATTCAGGAGCTCAACATAAGCTTAAAAAGAAGCTTTATTACATTAAGCTCAAAAATGCTACTTTGAAGAATCTTTTGGATACTTTGTTAAAAGATAATGATTTGGCATACTCACTAAGAGGTAACAAGCTTACAATATCATATCTGATGACAAGAACATTCAAAGTACACTATGTTGCTGGTCAAAGAACAGGCAAGAGTAGTGCCAGTGTAACAGTTGCAGGAGACTCTACAACAAGTGGAGGTGGTAATAGTGGAAATAAAGGCTCTTCTATTACTATTGAAACAAATAATGAGTTTCAATTTTGGTCAACAGTTAAAAATGAGATTCATCATATACTTGTAACAGCAGGTGATGGTGGAACTCACTATACCAAAGTTGGTGATGCTTGGATTGGACCAGATGGTCAAAAGTGGGAGTATAATCCAATGGAGCCTATTGTAAATCCAGAAGCTGGTATGATAACAGTAACTGGTACTACAAGACAGATTGAGAGAGTCTCAAGATATATAAATACATTGATGAAGCAGATTAAAACTCAGGTTATGATTGATGTAAGAATCTTATCTGTCAAATTAAACAATGGAAAAACAACAGGGATAGATTGGTCTCAACTGTATGGATTACAAAATATTGCAATTGATGCAGGAGCTTATACACAATCTGATACAACAGGAATTGGTGTTGGTGATGTATCGGGAGTACCAGGTGTAAAGGGTGGAGCATATGCAAAAGTAAGAATGATAGGAGGTCTTAAAGAGGTTATCAAGTTTTTACAATCCCAGGGTGATGTAACTGCAATTTCAAGTCCCAGAATCATGACTACCAACAATCAACCGGCATTAATTAGTGTGGGTCAAGAGATTTTCTATAAACTAAAGACTACCAATCAATTGAGTGGAGCTGATAATGCCGCAACAGAGGGAGAAGAGGTAAAATCTGTATTTGCCGGAATATTACTAGATATTACACCTGAAGTTGATGAAAGAGGAATGATTACACTCAAAATCAATCCTTCCATATCTGATACTGTAGAGACACTTTCACCAGATCCAACAAGAAGTATGCCACCTGATTTGGTCAGAAGACAGATGGCTTCTGTAATAACAGTACATGATGGAAATCATGCAATTTTGGGTGGTTTGATAACCCGTGGCAAGGGTACAAAGACAGATAAAGTTCCTCTTCTTGGAGATATACCACTGCTTGGTCATGCCTTTAAAAAAGAGGAGATTATAGATAATGTAGAGGAGTTGGTTGTAATTATTACCCCTCATATTATAAAAAAGGGTAAAAATCTATCATTAAAAGATCTTGGATATAGTCGGTTGAAATGATGTATGATTATAAAGTAGCAAAAGAGGCATTTGTTGATGAGATAAGAGTAGATGATTATATCGATATAAGAAGCAGTAAAAAAGCTTATAATAAACTCTTGGAGGGGCTAGAACGCCCTTTCAAGATGATACTTCTGTATGGTCAGCCAGGAACTGGTAAAACAATGATGCTAAATCATATATATATAAATCATAGACACCAAAAGGATTTACATCTTATTGATACTCCTTTGCTTACTCAAAATGATCTATACTCAAGATTGTTTCATATATTTACAGGTACAAAACTGCCACCAAATACAAAAGTAAATTTTGATACACTGGTTGAGTATGGTCGTAGAATAAAGGGCAAGAGAGAGATTGCCATAATGATAGATGAAGCCCAGATGTATCCTCAAAATGTTTTGGAAGAGATTAGAATCATGTCAGATACAG
>JAMOSA010000260.1 GCA_027063325.1 Campylobacteraceae bacterium | reverse complement strand
TGTAATAGCTCTTCACAAGACAGAGGATGAAGAGTTGATAGCAAAAGAGCATTTTAAAACCCGTATATGGGAGAGTATAGAGTTAAAGAATGCAACATTGGAAGAGACTAAAGTCTATGTTTACAAAAAGCTTTTGAATAGAGGTTTGATTGATATTGCAAACCAATTTACACCAAAGCACCATAAACTAATATATAAATTTACAAAAGGTAATTTTAGAGATTGTAGTAAGCTGATGTATGGTCTATTTGAGATATGTGAATATTATGATGAGTTTGAGCCAAGCAAAATAGATTCAGAACATTTACCAATAAAAATATTGGAGATGGCAGCCTTAAGAACAGGATTGATAGATGCTTGATATAAGAGAGTTGGAGCAACAGTGGAAGAGATATAAGATAAAGCAGTATCTAAATTATCTCAAAATTGGTGGTGGAGTTTTTGTTGTTTTGGGTGTAATAATCTTTACTGCTTCTACACTAAGCAAAGATGATAAAGAAGATAATAAACCAACTATGGTTGTATCTAAACAAAAGATTGAATCTAAATCTGTAGTAAATCAAGTTGCTCAAGAGCAACAAAAAAAGAACCCAGTTAACAAAACAGATAAACAAAAAGTAGAAATAAGCAGTAAAAGTGTAGAAGAGACTCCAAAAGTTGCAGTAGCTGACAATAAAAATTATCAAAATAATAACCCTGATACCGATATTCAAACAGACAACAGAGTCAAAGAGAGCAGAATAGAAAAGAGTCCTAAAAAGGAGAGTGGTATGTTTTTGGATATTGGTGAGCCTGAATCAAATATTGACAATACTTCAAAAGAGAAAAAACACAAGATGGATTTGACCATTATTACACCAAATTCCAAAGAGATAATAGTTGGAATAGAAAAAAGATTCAGAGCAACCAGAAGCTATGATGATGCTCTATATTTGGCAAACTACTATTATGAGAGAAAATTATATTCAAAAGCGGCATATTGGTCTCTTCAGGCTAATATTATAGACAGTGACGGAGAGGAGAGTTGGTTACTTTTTGCAAAAGCCAAAGCCAAGCTTGGAAAAAGAGCAGAAGCTATAAAGGTACTGAAAGCCTATTATGAGAAGTCAGCGTCACCAGATGCCAGAGCTTTGATGGATGATATAAGAAAAGGTACAAAATTTTAATTTTTTATGTTATAGTAATAGTAAGTGTATAAGTTTTTAAGGGGTGTCAGATGGTAGATCTTATTGAAAAAATGGTGAAGGATGGTGTTGTTACCAAGCAGGGGTTGGCCTCCTTGGTACGCCACAGACCACCTCTGAAGGTTAATCTTGCCAATATGGTAGCAACCGGAATCATTACTGAAGAGGAGATACAAAAGTATATAGCCCAAATTATTCGTAAGGGTGATTTTCCCATATCAAAGCTCAGTGAAGTTGAAGCAGAGGGTATAAATGTAGAACCCATTATGAAGAAAGTTGCAGAAGAGTTAAATATAAAGTATATAGATCTTGATGAGACTGAAATAGATATGCAACTTTTTAACCGTGTTCCATACTCTCAACTTATGAAGTATCATGCACTGCCTATTGAAGAGACAGATTTAAATGTAATAGTTGTTTTTGAAGATCCTCTCGATATGGGGGCTCAGGATGCAATTCAAAGACTTTTCCCAAGAAAACCACTACAGGTTGCTACCTCTGTTCCCAAAAAGATTATGGAAGTTCTCCAAAGAATGGAGATATCTGAGAGTTTAAAAGAGTATGTAGATGAAATTAGAAAAGATTTGCGTGAGGGTGGTGGAGATAAAAATGATGAAGAGTCACCAGCTGTACTTAAACTGATTGAGTTGATATTTAAAAACTCTATTGTAATAAGAGCGAGTGATATTCATATAGAAGCAACTGAGAAAAACTGTATTGTAAGAGATCGTGTTGATGGTATGCTTCAGCAGAGTTTTATCTTTGACAAAGATATATTCAGTCCCCTCTCTTCAAGAATAAAACTTATGGCAAACCTAGATATTGCAGAAAAGAGAAAACCTCAAGATGGAAGAATATCTACAACTGTAAATGGCAAAGAGTATGATTTCCGTGTATCTACACTTCCTACTCTTTTTGGTGAATCTATTGTTTTGCGTATTTTGGATAAAACAAAGGTACTTGTAAGACTTGAAGATGCAGGTATGAG
>JAMOSA010000259.1 GCA_027063325.1 Campylobacteraceae bacterium | reverse complement strand
GAAAAAAGATTGATATTTTAATAGGCAATATTCCAGCTACTGCTTATGAAACATTCCGTGAAATTGCCAAAGCTTTGCCAAATGTTAGATTTGTACCATCTATTGAGACTCAGTTTGCAAATAAATCAAAAGAAAATGTAACTCTGTTTTGTGAAAAACATAATCTCTCTGCACCAAAAACAAAAATCTTTTATAACAAAGAGGAGGGATATAAATATTTAGAAGAGTGTGAATATCCTATTATAGTCAAACGCTCATATGGACCATCAAACTATGGTGGATATTATGTACATAAAGTAAAATCAAAAGAGGAAGCAAAAGCCCTCTTTGACAAAAAGAAGTATCACCCTATGTATATTCAAGAGTGTATTCCCCTAAGAGCAGATATTCGTGTAATGTTAATAGGACACAAACCAGCATGTGCATTTTGGAGAGTTGCTGGAGAAGATATGGATCTGACTAATACTTCTCAGGGCGGGTATATGACATATGATGGTGTACCAATGGGTGCATTGGAACTTGCAGTAGAAGCCAGTAAAGCAGCAAAAGCTGAGTATTGGGCTTGTGATATAGCAGAGTATGATGGCAAGTACTATATTCTTGAGTGTGCTACTGCTTTTGCAGCATTCCCTTACTTTAGAGACTGGATAGGTCAATATCTGATGTGGGATTTTAGTGAAGGTAGATTCAAAAAGCCTCATTTTCCTCTATACAATTGGGAAGAGCTTGGCAAAATCAATCCATCTTTGCTTAGAACCATGAGACATATTGAGTTTAGCAAATATGTACCTTCGGCTGATGGGGCATACTATGTACATGATAAAGATGCCAAATGGGATGTAGAGTTAACTGAAGAGAGTGTACCAGAGGATATACCTGATAACTCTCACTTGTTAGAAAATATCAAAGATGAAGATGAATTGCCAGATGAAGTAAAAGTAGAGGCTAAAAAGGGTGAAGAGATTCAAGATGAACTTGAAGATGACTCTATAGCACTAGAAGATGTAACTTTGACTGAACTTATGACACTACATGGTATGGATGAAGAGATTGCAGTTGAGGTACTCAAATATACAAAAGAGCATAAAATTAAATCCCTTGAAGAGCTTTTGGAGATAGAGGGAATTGATAAACAGACTCTAAAAGTGTGGGCAAAAGATTTACACACAAAAGAGGATTTAAACAGTGCTTCAGAGGGGATACTTTCAAAAATCAAAGGGATAGATGAGAAGATAGCAAAAGCTATTGTAGAGTATAGAGACAAAAATGGATTATTCAAAAAGTTAGAAGATCTTTTGAATATCAAAGGAATAGGTGAAAAGAAATTGGAAAAACTCAAAAAGTATCTAGCTATCAAGAGTAAATAGCAAGTTTACAAATAAATAGTTATAATAGTCCCAAAGGGGCTGTTATGAAAGATATTATAATTGGATTGATTGTTATATCATAAGGGTTGTGGTAGGTACTTTTGATTATATCTTGACCTCTTTTATAGCAAATTTTTCTACTATTTAACTCTAGCTTTAAATTTGATTTAGATTGTGGTTGATCAAGTAAGTTTTATAAAGCCAAAAATTATCATCAAGACTATTACAAAAAACATCAAAAAAAACCATATTGTCATATATATATATAGACAGATTTAAAAGTTAAGGCAATATAAGCAAATATTAAGTAAATATTGAATACAATTCTACCACTTCAAAAACTTTGCCTCGGTGGTGGAATTGGTAGACACAGTAGATTCAAAATCTGCCACCTTCGGGTGTGCCGGTTCGACTCCGGCCCGAGGTACCACTATATATTGCGGGAGTAGCTCAGGGGTAGAGCACAACCTTGCCAAGGTTGGGGTCGCGGGTTCGAATCCCGTCTCCCGCTCCATTTTACTTTTAGTTTAAATCTCAAACTTTTCCATCTCTTGATACTATCATTAGTGAATTTATATACTTTAAAACCAAACTGTCGGTAAAAAGAGTAAAGTTTTATTGAACATTGAATAGTAAGATTTCATCTGCATAACCTAAGTTATTTACTTTTGTGATAATTTTTCTGTTTAAAATGGTATTATACATTCTAAAAAATCATCTATATTAAAAGGTCAGGTTATGATAAAAGTAAAGAAAAATGGCAAAAAGTGTTGGGTAACTTTTACAGTAAGTGCGGATGACTGTAAGGGTATGAGTCTAAAGGGGAGTTGGGATGATTGGAAATTATCACCAATGAAGCAGAAGAAAAACGGAGATTTTTATATTACAAAAATTTTACCTGCTAACAGTCTATATGAGTTTGGATATATTACTGATAGTAGCGATTGGATTACAGATGATACCCTACCTACTGTATCTTCACCATTTGGAAGCCTAAATTCAGTATTAGAGTTATAAACTAATACTTATAGATATAAAAATATTTATGGAACTGTTATATGAGTATGTGTAGTGGTATGCTACTAGCTATATATGTGACCATACATTGGTGCATTTAAAATAATATGTAGAAAGGTGTGATATGTCAAGAGATATAAAAGCTGTAATGATGGCAGGTGGTTTTGGTACAAGGATACAGCCTTTGACCAATTCAATTCCAAAACCTATGCTTCCGATTGTAAATTTGCCAATGATGGAGCATACATTAAACAGACTCATAGATGTTGGTATCAAAGAGGTAGTAATACTCCTTTATTTCAAACCTGATGTTATTAAAAATTATTTTGGAGATGGTAGTAAGTGGGGCATAACAATACATTATGTATTGCCGGATGATGATTATGGAACGGCAGGAGCCGTTGGATTTGGTAGAGAGTACCTTGATACCACTTTTGTAATAGTAAGTGGTGATTTGGTAACAGATTTTGAGTTTGAACCGATATTTGATTACCATAGAACAAAAAATTCCAAGCTTACTATTACACTCACTTCAGTTGAAAATCCCTTACAGTTTGGTGTAGTTATAGCCAATGAAGATGGTAAAATTGAGAAGTTTTTAGAAAAACCGAGTTGGGGTGAAGTATTTAGTGATACAATAAATACCGGTATATATGTAATTGAACCTGAGATTTTAGATTATATTCCTGTAAATGAAAATTTTGATTTTGCCAAAGATCTATTTCCTCTGTTGATGAAAGAGGGGATTGATTTGATGGGTTATAATGCCTCTGGATACTGGAGAGATGTAGGTAATCCAGACAGTTATAGAGAAGTATTTGATGATATATTAAATGAGAGATTGAATTTCAAGATTCCAGGAGATGTTATAGAGTATCCAGATGGTAAATTGTATCTGACTGGAGATAGTACAATTGATAAATCTGTAGAGATTTTGGGTAATGTTGTAGTTGGCAATAATGTAAAGATAGGAAAGGGAAGTAAATTAAATAATTGTTCAATAGGAGATAATGTAACTATTGGAGAAGAATCAAAAATACGCAACTCTGTACTTTGGAGTAATATAGAAATAGGCAAGAGATTTGTACTGGATAATGGAGTTATTTGTAATGATAATGTAATAGGTGATAATGTAACAGCAAAAGCTGGTTTAATCTTAGCAGAGGGGTGTAGTGTAGGTAAGCTTGTGAGATTTGACCAAGATGTTACTATATGGCCACACAAAGAGATAGAACCAGCCTCTATTGTAAGTAACAATATGGTGTGGGGTAACAAATATAAAAATTCACTCTTTCTTAGAGGCAGTGTTGTAGGTAAAACAAATGTAGAGCTTAGTTGTGAAATGGTTACAAAACTTGCCGAAGCATTTGCTTCTGAGTTTCCAGAAGGTTCTACTATTGCAGTAGCAAGAGATCATGGAAAGAGTTCAAGAATGTTAAAAAGAGCATTTTTGGGAGGATTACTCTCTGCAGGAGTCAATGTAATAGATCTCAAAAGTGTTCCACCAGCAGTATTGAGATATGAAATATCAAAAGATGCAAAAATTTTAGGTGGTGCATACTTCCGCAGGAATATAGATGATGCTACTGCTACAGAGATAAATTTTTATAATGAATTTGCACTTATTATAGATACAAATACATCAAAATCTATCGAAAAATCATTTTTTAATGAAAAATTTAGAAGAGTTGATTTTACAAAAATTGGTGAGATTAAAGAGAGTTTACATTTTAGTGAGTGTCATAATTATAGAAGTTCTCTTGTATCTGCTGTAGATACTAAAGCTTTGCACTCAAGACCTCTAAGAGTTGTTGTTGATTATATGAATGGAATTGCTGGAGATGCATTTCCACTAGTACTTTCAGATTTGGGACTAGATGCGATATCACTAAATTCTCAAAGTCACAGCAATATACTCTCTTCATTAAAAAGTCAGGAAGATAAATCGGTAAAAGATTTAAAGGCTATTGTTACATCACTAAATCTTGATATAGGATTCTTGATATATCCTGGTGGTCAAAGAATAGCTTTTGTAGATGATAAAGGAAACTATTATGATAAGCTTAGAGGTATCCCTATAGTACTAAAGCTACTTGATTTAGAGGGTAAAAGATTGGGTAGGAAGATGAGAGTATATCTACCTACATGGGCTCCTGATTTGTTGGAGTATGAGAATGTAGAAATTGTTAGAGGTGTATATAGTAGTTTTAAGGCAAAAGAGTTGAGAGAGTATGATTTGATAGCCACAATTGATGGTAACTATGCCTTTACAGAGTTTCAACTGCATAGAGATGCAATGTTTGCGACCTTGAAGATATTAGAGATGATTCAAAGACATGGTGTCAAGATCTCTCAAATTGCCCAAACCATCTCTTGTCACTACTACAAAAGAGATAAGATTGATTGTCCACAATCCCTAAAGGGCAAGATGATGAGAAAATTCCTCGAAGAGGCAAAGGGTAAAAAGAGTTCTACTATTGATGGAGTTAAAATTTGGGAGAGTGATACAGATTGGGTACTAATGATTCCAGACTCTTATGGTGAGTATTTAAATTTGTATATTCAATCAACCAATGAAAAAGATGGAGAAGCTATCAAAGATAGATACTTGTCTAAAATTGAGAATTGGAGAAAAGAGTAGTATTTTATGTCTATAAACCTTACATTTCTTTGGCATATGCATCAACCAGACTATCAAAATGATGGTATAATGCAGATGCCATGGGTGTTCTTGCATTCTATCAAAGATTACTATGATATGCCTTGGATTCTCTCTAAATACCCTAATCTAAAAGCAACATTTAATATAACACCCCCTTTGATTGAACAGATGGAGTTATATATAAAATATGGGGTATCAAGAGATAAATTTCTACATCTAATATCGCTGCCTCTATTTCATTTGGGCAGTAGTGAGAGAGAGTATATAATCAATATATGCAATTCAGCCCAATATGATACTATGGTAAAACCTCTACCAAGATTTGAACAATTGTACAAAAAGAGTAATTACAGTGATAAAGAGTTAGATGAATTGATTGTATTGTTTTTACTCTCATGGTGTGGTAATTATCTGCGTCAAGAGCCATATATTGCCAATTTGATAGAGCAAAATGGAAATTATTCCCATACCCAAAAGATAGAACTTATTGAATATTTAATATCTTTTATTCCTAAAATTTTGCCATTATATAAAGATATGCAAAATTCAAATCAGATAGAAGTGAGTACGACACCCAAAAATCACCCTATACTTCCACTTCTTGTATCTATGGATAATGCCATAAAAGCAAATCCAAACACTACAACTCCTGCTAATGCCATACCATTGGTAGAAGATGCCAAACTGCAAGTAAGAGAAGCTATAGAGTTATATAGTAAATATTTTGATAAAAATCCTTGCGGTATGTGGCCTGCTGAAGGTGCAGTGAGTGAAGATACTATAGGTATATATCAAAACTTTGGTATAGAGTGGATAGCTACAGATGAAGCTATACTATTTGCTTCATTAGATGATAATAGTAGAGATAGACTATATCAAAGGTATAGTTACAAGGGATTATCTATTGCTTTTAGAGATCATAAGCTTAGTGATTTAATAGGTTTTGAGTATAGATATAAGTTGCC
>JAMOSA010000258.1 GCA_027063325.1 Campylobacteraceae bacterium | reverse complement strand
AGACTCCATTCTAAGCCAGTATGATAAAAAAGATATTTGTGATATAGATGCACACTACCAGATACAAAATCTATTCTCTTTACAAAGAGATATACTCCAAAAAAGATTTAATCTATATTGGGAAAAGACAGAATTTAAACCAACCTGCTTGATTGTAGTTGGTATGCACAGGAGTGGTACAAGCTCACTAATGGGTTCTCTTGAGAGTGCAGGAGTATATAGTGGTGATGTATCCAAATGGAATCCACACAATATAAAAGGTAACAGAGAACACTTTAAGGTAGTAGAGATTAATGAGATGATACTCAAATATAACAACTCTTCATGGGATAATCCACCACAAGAGAATATAGAGTGGAACAGTGAACATATAAAAGCAAGAGATAGAGTTATACAAGATTTCATAGATGCAAAAAAAGCATTTGTGGGCTTTAAAGATCCAAGAACTCTACTGACTCTGCCATTTTGGCTTGATGGGTTAAACAAAAGAGTAAATATACAGTTTGTAGGTACATACAGACACCCACTATCTGTAGCACGATCGCTATATGTTAGAGAAAAGATGGAACAGAACAAAGCCATATCATTATGGATAGATTATAATAAAAGATTACTCAAGTTATATCAAACAAAACCGTTTCCATTAATCTCTTTTGATTTGCCACCTCATAGATATATCAAATCTCTTAATATACTATACAAAGAGTTGGGATTAAATAGCAACAATCAAGAGTACTTTTTTGATAACAGTATAAGAAAGCTTATATATACCCCAATAGATCCCATAAGCAACAGTGAAGCAGAAAAAATTTATAAAGAGTTGGAGTCTATTAGATGAAGAAATTATCTATTGTAGTAATCTTTTATAATATGCAAAGAGAGGCAAAAAGAACTCTTTTTTCTCTATCTGCAAAGTATCAAAATGTAAATAAAGAGTTATATAGTGTATATGCTGTTGATAATGGTTCTTTGGAACCTTTGGATAGAGAGTTTGTAGAGTCATTTGGCTCAAACTTTCATTATATATATTATAATACCACCTCAAAATCTCCTGTTGAAGCTATAAACAGTACCATAAAAGAGATCAATACGCCATATATAGCATGTATGATAGATGGAGCAAGAATAGCTTCTCCAAATATTATAAACTACTCTCTTGATATGTTAAATCTACACAAAGATCCTATTGTATATACAATAGGTATGCATATTGGACCAGATGTTCAAAATATATCAATAACCAAAGGTTACAATAAAACAGTAGAAGATAAACTGCTTGAGAGTATCAATTGGCAAGAGAATGGTTATAATCTATTTGATATCAGTTCTCTTGCATTATCAAGCAAAGAAGGATTCTTTTCAATACCAAGTGAAGCAAACTACTTTGCAATGAAAAAAGATAGTTTTATAAATATAGGTGGATATAATGAAAAGTTTCAATATGCCGGTGGAGGATTGTGCAATTTGGAATTTTTCAAAAGAGCTTCAACTACTTATACTCCTATTTGTCTGCTTGGAGAAGCTACATTTCACCAAATACATGGCGGAGTAGCTACCAATGCTCCTATGGATAAACATCCATATAAAATTATGCATAAAGAGTATATTGATATAGTTGGTGATAGTTATACCATACCAGAGATTAAACCACTTTACTATGGAAAATATCGTAAAATATGATTTATAAATATAAGTTTTATTTATTTTATGATATAATATTTAAATATATTAGCCTTGGGAGAAAATTATGGAAAATATGCACAATCTAGTCATAATAGGTGCAGGTCCAGCAGGTATTGCTACAGCAATTGAGAGTTATATTTTGGGTATTAGAGATATTCTTCTGCTTGAAAAAGACAGTAATCACAATGCAACTATCAGAAAATACTACAAAGATAATAAAAGAGTAGATAAAGACTGGAAAGGTCAAAAGGTAGAGTTAGATGGCAATATCTACTTTGTTGACGGAACCAAAGAGAGTACATTGGACTTTTTTGATCAAGTCTTGCAGCACCATTCAGTAGCACTCAAAACACATACAGAGGTTCAAAAGATAGTCAAAAAAGAGAACTACTTTGAGGTACAATCTACAGGCGGTATTGAAAAAGCCAAATTTGTAGTAGTAACAATAGGTAGAATGGGTAAGCCAAACAAACCTTCATACAAAATACCAGCCTCAATCAAAAAGAGAGTAAACTTTACACTTGATGATTGTACCTCAGATGAAAAGATACTTGTAGTAGGCGGTGGAGATTCTGCAATTGAGTATGCAGTAGATTTGGCAGACAAAAACAGTGTTACAATATGCTACAGAAGAGAGAGTTTCCACAGAGCAAACCCAACAAACCAAAGAGATATAGCAGATGCCATTGCAAATGGTGCTGTAAGAGCATATCTAAATACAGATATAATAGCAATAGAGGATAAAGATGGTAAAGTAAAAGTGATATTTGATGAGAAAGAACCAGAAGTGTTTGATAGAGTAATATATGCAATTGGCGGTACAACACCAAGTACTTTTTTACAAAGTTCAGGTATAGAGATAAAAGATGGCAAACCAGTACATGATCAAAACTATATGACAAATATAGAAGGTCTCTATGTAGCAGGTGACATTACCCAAGAAAGAGGTGGTTCTATAGCACTTGGATTAAACCACGGATATGCAATAGCCCACCATATAATGAAACAATTAACAGACTGTGATAATTGTAAACCACTCAAAATAGAGGAGTGCAAGTAGTTGTAATACTACAGTGAGGCTAAAGCCTCACTTCCAAAATGAATCAATTTTTAAACTATCAAGCTTTGAACACACATACAGATAGATTTTTACCTACATAGCACACAATTTACCAATACAAAACTACACTCCGCCTACCCCACCTCAAGGCTTTACGCCTATTTGTACCCATATAGATATCTATATGGTTTCTAAGCCTCTTGTTCATCTTGTCTCTTACTACATATATATCTTTCAAGCCTGAAATTTTGACTTTGGTACCATTGGTTAGACCATATTTTCTAATCAAATCATTAGAGACTGCTATTATCTTCATACCTGGACGAATTCTGTTATTCCATGCTGCTAAAAATGGGGTTGAATCTGTTTGATCGTAATGAGAAGTGTATGCAGTAGCTATAACTCTGATTTTGCGTTTAAATCTTTTGTCATTTGTATATTTTAGTCTCTTTCTTTTTGCTCTTTGTCTTGCTAGTTTTTTTCTTTGTGCCTCTTTTTTCTTTTTGGCTTCTAGTAATTTTTGCTCTTCTAACCTCTTTTGCTTCTCAATTCTAGCTAATCTTTCTCTTTTTCTATGTTCTACAAACTCATCAATATCTTCCTGTGGCAAAGGCAGTATAATAACCTCTCCACACTTCAAAAAATCATTCTCTCCAAGTCCATTCATCTGCATAATATGCTCTTTTTTTACCTTAAAGAGTTTTGAGAGTCCTATCAAAGAATCTCCTATATCTACTATATATGTACCTGTTTTTGCCCAAAGTTCCAGATTTTTTCTCTTATCTTTGGGAGTTTTTTTGCCAGGAATTACTGTAATAGTTTGACCTATCTTTATCTTTGTGTGTCCATACATTTTGTTTAGATAACGAATATCATATACAGTTGTATGATATTTGTATGCCAAATGAGAAAGAGTCTCTCCTGGTTTTACCTTGTGTTTTATCTTTTGATTATAGTGTTTTTTTAGAAATCTCTCCCACTTCTCTTTTACACTTAAAACTCTTTTTTTGGTTGATTGTGTAATTAACTGACTTTTTGCAGGAGTAGGTGTTATCTCTGGAGTATCTACCTTTTTTAAATGAATATTCTTAAGTTTTAGACTCTCTTTATGAGAGTTTGTATCAGATTCAAATCTTCTTGCTCTAATTGTAGGTGTATCAAAGTACTGAGAGTAACTATATCTGCCATCCAACCCATACTGGGGCATTATAATTACACCATAAATGATTTGACACAAGGCTTGTTCCAGCATATCCTAACACTCCACCACACAGTTGAGCAGCCACTTAGATGGAGCATCAAAAAGCATACAGCCATACAGCTTCTTGTGCAAAATCATATCTTTATCCTTTGTTAGCAAAGATAAATCCTTATAAGAATGCCAACATTTCAGACATAATCTGATCTTTATCTACAACTGTAGTATGAACAATCTCTTTTTCAAACAATTCGGCTATAACATTTGGTATTGATATATCAAACTCTTTGCTAATAGCATTTAGAGCATCTAAATCACTCTTGGCATCTATACCCAAAGCAGATGCCACTGTTACACTAAACTTTGTCCACTCTGCTGTAGAACATACTATAGTTGGCAAACTCTCTTCTCTTAGATTTTTATAAGCACTCATACATGTTGCTGTATGAGGATCCATTATATACCCTTTTTGGGCATACTCTTTTATATACTCCAATCCCTCTTTGTCACTGGTATATATAGCTGAGAAATCTTTTTGTATCTCTTTGAGTTCTTCTGGTGTCAGATAGTAATAATCCTCTTTGTCCAAAGATTCCATCAACTCTTTTGTTCTGGTAGCTCCAAATTTGTCAAAGAGTACTCTTTCTACATTTGAACTTTTTAATATATCCATAGCAGGAGAATCAGTAGGTATTAATTCTCTATCTCGTAGATCATATTCACCTTTTTCAATCCAATCAGTCAAAATATTGTTGCTATTTGATGATATTAAAATCTTTTTGATTGGCAAACCTGCTTTTTTGGCATAATATGCACCCAAAGCATTACCAAAATTACCACTTGGAACTACTACATATATCTCTTCACCAAGCCCTATTACACTCTTTCTTACAAGTTCAAGGTAATTGTGAATATGATAGATTATCTGGAATATTATACGACCAAAATTGACTGAATTTGCTGCAGAGAGTTTGATAGCTCTTTTTTGTAATTCACTCTTAAATTCATCTGAAGAGAGAAGATTTTTTAGTGCATTTTGTGTATCATCAAAGTTACCTCTAACACCAATTACTTTGAGGTTGGAGGCTTTTTCTGTAACCATTTGAAGTCTTTGTACATCACTTGTACCACCTTGTGGATAAAGACAAGTTACTTTGATATTATCTTTGTCTTTGAATGTCTCAAGGGTAGCAGGACCTGTATCACCACTGGTTGCTGCCATTATAAGATAATTCTCACCTCTGCTTTTTGCCAATCCACTCAAAATCACACCAAAAGGTTGTAAAGCCATATCTTTGAATGCTCTAGTTGGTCCGTGATATAGTTCACTTACAAACAGATCTTCATCTACCTTTACAACAGGAACAGGATTGTTTGGATTATCAAACTTATCATACTGCTCCAATGCCCTGTTTAGCAATTCATCATCAATATCAACATTAAATGCCTTTAGAAGTGAAAAAGCCAATGTCTTATAGTCACTGTAGAGATACTCTGATACAAAACTGATACTCATATCAGGAAGTTCTGTTGGAGCATACAACCCTCCAAAACTGGCACTTGGATTTAATATAGCTTCTGAAAATGAAACTTCACTCTTTTGTCCATCATTTCCCCTCGTTTGTGTCAGCACCATATATCCACCTACTTTTTTCTTTATATTATACCAAATTTTTAATCCAATCGCCTAACATGGTAACTTTTGAGGGGATAAAGAGAGGTTTTTTACAAAGATGCAAAATTTTTGATAATCTTTAATCCATTATTGTGGCTCTTTTCTGGATGTGGTTGAAAACCATAAATATTATCTTTGGCAATTGCACTGGCAAAAGTATATCCATAATATGTATTACCAATGACATATCTACTCTCTGTTACTACATGAAAAGAGTGTACAAAGTATAGATAAAAAGCATCTGGTAACCCTTCAAAAAGAGGATTTTGACTCTGTATAAAGAGTTCATTCCAACCCATATGCGGGACTTTTAGAGTATGATCAAAACGACTCTTGTCAAAAGCTTGAACCCTGCCTGGAATCAATCCCAAACCTCTGTTTATTCCAAACTCTTCACTCTCATCCAAAAGTAGTTGCATACCAAGACAGGTACCCATTAGAGGTTTGCCAGATGATGCAAATTCAACTATTGCTTTATCCATTCCACTACTCTTTAGATGCTCCATAGCATCAGGAAATGCACCCACTCCTGGCAGTACCACTCTTCCAAACTCTTTCAGTTTTTCAGGTTTACTTACAAGCTTTGCTTTGACTCCTACTTTGTCAAATGCATTCAAAACCGAGCCAAGGTTACCCATATTATAATCAACTATCGCAACCATTTAAATAC
This sequence comes from Campylobacteraceae bacterium, assembly GCA_027063325.1. Lineage (GTDB taxonomy): Bacteria > Campylobacterota > Campylobacteria > Campylobacterales > Sulfurovaceae > Nitratifractor. The sequence continues at coordinate 345 of JAMOSA010000258.1, read as the reverse complement.
TGTCCTTTTACTCTTGTGAGTATTGAAAATCAAACAAGATTATACATCAGTTATACTTTAGCACCACCCTATCTAAAACTCTTTCCCCTCAAAGATGGTTTGTAGTATCCGCTCTTGTCTTTTTGTAAAAATGCTTTATATCTTCTGCCATCTTTTAGTACAGGAATTACACTGCTGTTATTTAAACCCTTTGGCACTCTATCTTGGGTTATATAGTTAATAGTAATATTATGCTCTTTTTTCAAGTTACTCATACTTCTTTCTACATAGAGTACTTTTGCTTTTGCAGTAACATTTCTGTCATGTTCTCCTATCTTGTCTATACTCAAACCAATAACCTGTATC
>JAMOSA010000257.1 GCA_027063325.1 Campylobacteraceae bacterium | reverse complement strand
TGATGAATATATTTGCCAGTTATGAATTGACCCAAAAGATACTTGGCAAACATCCAGATATTATAGCTGAAGGGATTGAAGAGCTTATGCACCTAAAACCTCCAAAAAGCTTTTTGGATAAACTAAATATGATACCAAAACTCTTTTCACTGCGTAATGTATTTCCAAAACGAAGTAACAAAAGAGGAGTTTGTCAAGAGATAGTTATACAAAAGAGTGATATAGATTTGAATAAGTTGCCTATACTAAAAACTTGGAGTAAAGATGGTGGCAGATTTATAACCATGGGACAGGTTTATACACAATCTCTTGATGGCAATATGCAAAATCTGGGTATGTATAGACTTCAGCAGTATGACAAAAAGAGACTTGGTATGCATTGGCAGATACACAAAGATGCCAGTAGTTTTTTTGATGAGTATAAAAAAGCAGGTAAAAAGATGCCTGTATCTGTAGCAATAGGCGGAGATCCTCTGTATATATGGTGTGGTCAGGCTCCAATGCCTCATGGTATGTTTGAATTGCTGTTGTATGGATTTATCAGAGGTAAAAATGCCCAACTTGTCAAATCTATTACAAATGATATATATATTCCAAAAGATGTGGATATTGTAATAGAGGGGTTTGTCGATCCAAATGAGATTGAGATTGAAGGTCCTTTTGGTGATCATACAGGATACTATACTCTGCCAGAACCATTTCCTGTGATGGAAGTAGAGACAATTACAATGAAAAAAGATGCAGTATTTAGTGCTACTGTTGTAGGTAAACCACCTCTTGAGGATAAATATATGGGGTGGGCTACAGAGAGAATATTTTTGCCTATGCTAAAGCCTTTGGCTCCTGAACTTATAGATTATAATATGCCAGAAAATGGAGTATTTCACAATTTGATTTTGGCAAAGATGGATGTTAGATATACAGGACATGCAAAGCAGTTTATGCATGCTTTTTGGGGTGTGGGACAGATGAGTTTTGTAAAACATGCAATATTTGTATCAAAAGAGGCTCCAAAACTTACAAATTATAAAGAGTTGGCAAAATATATATTAGATAGAGTATCTGCTAAAAGTGTACTTATTAGTGAGGGTATAATTGACCAATTAGATCACTCCAGTCCAAAGCCTCTTGTTGGTGGGAAGCTTGGAGTTGATGCAACAGGAGATGTTGTAGAAAAATCTATAAAAGTACTTCCAAAAGAGGAGTTACTATCTAAGCTTAGACAAAGAGTAGATTCAATTATAGATATAGAGTACTATATGCTTGAGAGTAACAATCCTATAGTTGTAGTTGCAATTGACAAAAGAGAGTCTATGCAAAAGTGGATAGAGAATATATATGATTTATCAGAGTATTTGAGTATCTTTGTAGCAGTTGATTGCAAAAACAATGATTTGTCAAACCCATATATGCTTCTTTGGAGAGTTCTTAACAATATTGATGCCAATAGAGATATAGGTTTGGAGCCTTTTATATGGATAGATGGTACAAATAAAAGTGCAATTGATGGTTACAATAGAGAGTGGCCAGATGATACTTTGTGTGATAAAGATACTCTTTTAAGATTGGTAAAAGAGGGTATTATAGAAGAGAATAAAGAGTTTTGGAGAGAGTTTGGTATAGTGGAGTTTGAGTGTAATAAATAGTAGTTTCTGCAGGGCATAATTTAAATCGGACTAAATTCATCTGAAATTAAGTTTTTAAACGATACAATAGACTTATTAATAAAAAATATTACTTGAGGGAGATTTAGATGATTGTAACAAAAAAAGCACCAGATTTTACAGCAACAGCAGTAATGCCAGATGGCAGTTTTAACGAAGAGTTTAATTTATATGAGAATATAGGAGAAAAAGGGGCAGTACTCTTCTTTTATCCACTTGATTTTACATTTGTATGTCCTTCTGAGTTGATTGCATTTGATCATAGACTAAAAGAGTTTACAGACAGAGGGATTAGTGTAATTGGATGCTCTGTTGACAGTCAATTCAGTCACTGGGCTTGGAGAGAGACTCCAGTCAATGAGGGTGGTATCGGTAGAGTGGGGTACCCTTTGGTAGCTGATTTGACAAAGCAGATAGCAAGAGATTATGATGTATTGCTTGATGAAGCTGTAGCACTTCGTGGATCATTTTTGATTGACAAAGATGGTACTGTAAGACATGCAGTTATCAATGATTTGCCACTTGGTAGAAATATTGATGAGATGCTTCGTATGGTAGATGCAATGCTGTTTACAAATGAGCATGGTGAAGTATGTCCAGCTGGTTGGCATGCAGGAGAAGAGGGAATGAAGCCTGATATGGATGGTGTGGCAAACTATCTTGAGAAACATGCTGATGAGCTATAAGTAATAGTTAGTAGAGCTTTGGCTCTGCTAAGTAAGTCTTTTATAAAAAATATAAAACAGTATTTTCTTATAAAGGACTTAAAATATTAATGAGATTATATTTAATAATTTTTGTTATAATTTAATATATGTTAATTGTGTTTAAGAAGATTGGAGATAAAAGATGGAAAAAATAGCTCAAATGCTCAAAGAGTATGGTCTAAAAGCTACATTTCAAAGAATGAATATTGTAGATGTTATTCACAAAATGGGACATGCTGATGTAGATGAGATATATCAAGAGGTTATTAAAACACATCCTACACTATCTTTGGCAACTGTATATAAAAATGTACTTGTAATGGTAGAAAAGGGTGCATTAGTAGAGGTTCCAATAGCCGGTAAGAAATCCAAATTTGAGATTAAAAAAGAGGATCATTTTCATTTAATCTGTACTGAATGTGGTATGGTTGTAGATAAAGAGCTTGATAATATTGTAAAGCAAGATACAGAGAAGTTGGCAAAATATTCAGGATTTGATTTACATGCAAGACAGTTGAATCTATATGGAGTATGTGACACTTGCCATCATAAAAAAGCTTCATAAAATCTTCTCTATTTACCTTGTTATAAGTTTTGTAACAAGGTAGAAGTGTGTTACTATCTAACCTTTTAATAACTGACTTTATATCTAAGATCATATTATCAAAGTTTAAGGTTACTATCTAACTAAAATCCCATTTCCTAAAAGCTTTCAAGGTTGATTTATCTTGGGTATCTGTGTAACATCAGAAGGTAAATTATGAGTGGGAAAAAATATATTAAAATAAGTATATAATTTCGCATTATATTCAAGGAGAGATACTATATGTCCAAAAAAATTGCATCAGCTCGAATTTCACAGGAGAGTTCTGAACTACTAAAGAAGCTAAACAACTCTTTACCTTTTGACAAAGTTTTATACAAAGAGGATATTATAGGCTCTTTGGCACATGCAAAGATGTTAAAAGAGCAAAATATAATCTCAAGTGAGGATTATGTAGCAATAGAACAGGGGTTAAACCAGATACTTAATGAGATAGAAGAAGGTAAGTTTGATTTAAATGGAGATGAAGAGGATATCCATATGGCAATAGAGGGTAGATTAACCCAGCTTATAGGAGATCCAGGCAAAAGATTGCATACTGCAAGAAGCAGAAATGATCAAGTTGCAGTAGATTTTAGAATGTTTGTAAGAAAACAAAACAGAGTAATATCAAATCTTTTGTTGGAGTTGATTGAGACACTGCTTGATATTGCAAACAGCCATACAGATACACTGCTTCCTGGTATGACACATCTACAACATGCTCAACCTATCAACTTTGGTTATCATATGATGGCTTATGTAGCGATGTTTAAAAGAGATTATGAGAGATTTACAGACTCAAATGAGAGAATCAACTACTCTCCGCTTGGTTGTGCCGCACTTGCTGGTACTCCACACCCAATAGACAGAGACAAAACAGCCAAAGAGCTAGGATTCAAAGAGCCTACACTCAATTGTCTTGATAGTGTCAGTGACAGAGATTTTGCACTTGAGATTTTGTTTAATATTGCTACTATGATGATGCATATTAGCAGACTGAGTGAAGAGTTGATACTTTGGAGCAGCAGTGAGTTTGGATTTATAAAGCTTTCAGACAGACATGCAACTGGTAGTTCTATTATGCCACAAAAGAAAAATCCTGATATTCCAGAGTTGCTTAGAGGAAAAACCGGTAGAAGCTATGGCAACTTAATATCTCTTTTAACAGTTATGAAGGGGTTACCTTTGGCATACAACAAAGATACCCAAGAGGATAAAGAGGGTGTATTTGACAGTGTAGAGACTGCAACTTTATCCTTGAGAGTATTGATTGAGATGATGGAACAGATGAGTATAGATACAGACGCTATGGAGAGAGCCTGTAATATAGGGCATTTGAGTGCTACTGATTTGGCAGACTATTTGGTAAAAGAGGAGGGGTTGCCATTTAGAGATGCTTATCATATAGTTGGTAGTGTAGTAAATCAAGCTGAAGAACTTAGCAAAGATATATCAAAACTCACTGGAGAAGAGTTGCATTTAATTGATAGTAGAATTTCACCAAATGTAGCTAAATTTTTGGATAACAGAGTATCTATGAATGCAAGAGATTCAAAAGGCGGTACATCTACAAAGAGTACAAAAGCCCAAATTAAGAGTATCAAAAAGTGGCTTGAGGATATAAAGATACAATAGAGACTAAATAGTTATATTCTTATTTAAACAAAAAATAGTATAATATCAGCACATTAGGCAAATAAGGATAGGTAAATGAAGTTCGAAGAGATCGAAGGTGAGGATGTTGATTTTGGAGCAATGCTCGATGAGTTTGACAAGAAAAATGAGCATAGCGGAGACCTAAAAGAGGGTACTATAGTCAAAATCAACCAAGAAGAGAATCAAGCGATTATTGATATTGGTAGAAAGAATGAGGCTATTATTTCGTTGGATCAGTTATTAGATGAAGAGGGTAATTTACTCTTTAATGAAGGTGACAAGCTACCTGTAGTTATCACAGGGCAAAAGGGTGAAAGACCGATTGTATCTTATGAACTGGCTAAAAAACGCGAAGCTATGAATGAGTTCATAGAAGATTATGATGAAGATAGAGAGTATATTATAGAAGGTGTTATTACACGCAAAAACCGTGGTGGATATGTAGTAGATTGTGATGGTTTGGATTTCTTTATGCCAAGAACACTCTCATATTTGAGTGCAAAAAATGACCCAATTGGCAAAAAAGTAAAAGCTCTTATTGTCAAAGTTGATAAAGATAAAGGTTCTGTTGTAGTCTCAAGAAAAGATTTAATCGAAAGAGAAAAGAAAAAGACAAAAGAGATTGTAGAGAAACTTCTTGAGAGTGATGAACCAATTGTTGGTACTGTCAAAAAGATTACAAGCTATGGTATGTTTGTAGATGTTGGAGGTATTGATGGTTTGGTACACTACTCACAAATATCTCACAGAGGTCCTGTAAATCCTGCAAAATATTTCAATGAGGGTGATGAAGTGCATGTGGTAGCACTTGATTATGACAAAAAGAAGAGACATTTATCTCTTTCTGTAAAAGAGGCTACCCAAGATCCATGGAGCAGTATTGATGAGATATTAGAAGTTGGTGATACTGTAACAGCAACAGTCAGCAATATAGAGCCTTATGGTGTATTTGTTGATCTTGGTGAAGATTTGGAAGCATTTTTGCATGTATCCGAAATTTCATGGGATAAGAATGTAAAACATCCAAAAGATTATCTAAGTGTAGATGAGCAGATAGATGTAGAGGTTATTGAGATAGACAAAGAGAAAAGAAGACTCAGAGTGAGTTTGAAAAATCTTCTTCCAAAACCGATGGATGAGTTTGCACAAAACCATAAAGTTGGAGATGTAGTAACAGGTACAGTATCATCTGTAACAGATTTTGGTGCATTTGTAAAACTTGGTTCTGTTGAGGGATTGTTACACAATCAAGAGACATCATGGGACAAGAGTGTAAAAGCAAAAGATCTGTTTAAAGCTGGTGATGAAGTAGAAGTCAAAATCATCAAAATAGATGTAGATGCAGGTAAAATTTCACTAAGCAAAAAAGAGCTTGAAGAGTCTCCTGTAGAGAAGTTTGCCAAAAACCACAAAGTTGGTGATGTAGTAACAGGTACAGTAAAAGACAAAAAGGATTTTGGTGTATTTATAGCTCTTGATGATGGTGTTGATGCACTTATTAGAACAGAAGATTTGCATCCTCTTAAGTTTGATGAGATTGAAGCGGGTCAAGAGGTCAGAGGTGTAATAAGTCATATAGATCCAAGAAATGACAGAGTCAGAGTATCTGTAAAGAGACTCCAAAGACAAGAGGAGCGTGAAGCACTCAAGCATATCAATGATGACCAGGATGATAGTATGACTCTTGGTGATTTGATAAAAGACAAATTAAATAAATAAGGTGACAGAGGCGATGCCCAAACACACTATTGTAGTCTGTGATCATATACACGAAAGTGGACTAAAGATACTTCAGGCTGATCCTGAAGTAGAGTTGATAAATGCCGCAGATGAGCCAAAAGATAGATTGCTAGAGGAGTTTATTCCTCTGGCTGATGTTGCAATTACTAGAAGTTCAACAGATGTTGATGATAAGTTTTTGGCAAAAGCAACAAAGATAAAAGCTGTTGTTCGTGCCGGTGTTGGTGTGGATAATGTAGATATTGCAGGTTGCTCCAAAAAAGGTATAGTTGTAATGAATGTACCTAC
>JAMOSA010000256.1 GCA_027063325.1 Campylobacteraceae bacterium | reverse complement strand
CCATCCACGGCTCATCCAAAAGTTCCATAAATTCATCATCAATTTGTATAGGTTCAAGTGATCCTATTCTAATACGCCTTACACCTCTAAGTTGTGATAATCTTTTGAGCAATTTGGCTATAGATGTTCCTATATCATTGCCATAACTTCCTACATTTGTACCTGTTAGTATAAATTCACCAAAACCATTTTCAGCCAATTTTTTGACTTGATTTAATATCTGCTCTTCATCCAGGCTTCTAGCATCTCCCCTGACAAAGGGAATAATGCAATAACTACACCTAAAGCTACACCCCTCTTGTATCTTTATAAATGCTCTGCTCTTGCCTACAAACTGCTCTACCACGGTTGAATCTATATGCTCTAAATCACCAATATCATAAAATGGTTTTGGTTTTTGCAGTATTTTGTTGATATTCTCTTTTTCTGAGTGTCCCATTACACCAAATACACTTCCGCTATCTAACAACTCTTTACCTTTGGAGTGAGCTCCACAACCTGCAATTACAACTTTTGTATTTGGATATTTTCTCTTAAGAGAGTTTATATACCCTCTTACACTGCTGTCTGCTCCATTTGTAACTGTACAGGAGTTTACTACAACAATATCTGCTTCACTCTCACTGCTACACAACTCAAAATCTTTAAGTTGACTTATCATTATCTGGGTATCAAACTGATTTGTTCTACAACCAAAGGTTTTAAAATATACCCTCTCTTTACTCATACAGGCTCCTCATTTGGCATCTGGGGATAATTTGGCTCTATCTTTTTGGGAGCTTTGTCCATATACAAAGATTGCGTAGGATAGGCAAGTTTGATATCTGGCTCTTTTTGAATCTTTTCTATAATCTCATAAGATATTGTACTCCTTAGAGTCAAAGTAGCAAAAGCATTTGTCAGATACCATGCACTTATTCTCATACCGTATGTATCAATAAAAGAGAATATTCTTGGCTCTACATTTGTATTTTTTAGATGGTATTGACTGCGAAGTTTGTTTAACTGCTTTCTAGTAATATCTGTATAACCTTTGGAGTACTTTTTTGTAACCTCTTTGGCTATTGCAGTAGCTTTTGGAATATTTGAATCAAATGTTACCATAAAATCAATTCCATCCCATACAGTCTTGAGACCTGAGTGAGAATAGTTTGCTATCATATCTGTAAAGATATAATTGTTTGGTATAAATATTACTCTACCAGATCTTCTATTGTGCATATATGTAGTCAATGTAATATCTTCGTGCATAGTCATTCTAAGCAGAGATATATCTACAATATCACCTACATACTCTACACCATTTCTTACAAATTTTACTCTATCTCCTACATGTACTGTTCCACCCAAAATTATGGTAAACCAACCCATCAAAGACATAAACCAATCTTTCATGGCAATAGCGATACCAGCAGAGGCAAAACCAAGTATTGTGACAATATAGTTTACATTTTCAATATATGCAAAGAGTATTGTTAGTACCAAAATGGTTACAAACATAATATTTGCTACTTTGTTTATTGTATAAAAGCTCTCCTTGTCAGACATATATCTACTAACCAAATACTTAAAGAGCATAAATACAATAAATAAAAAGAGTACAATAAACCCTATTGTAATAGCTTTTTCAACTTCCTGTTTTATATTTTTGTTTACTTCAAGCTTGATCTCTTCTACCTTCTTGTCATAAACATCTTTTGTTGTTTTAAAAATCTCCAAAGTAGGCAAAAGTGTATCTATCTCTTTTGATAAATCTAAGTATCTACTCTTGAGTTTTTTATTATTTGGATTATAGTGTAGTATCTGTCCCAATAGTTTTTTTTCATTTTGCAACTGCTCTATTGTACCTTTTAGTGTTTCATAGCTTGATTGGTAACTGTTTTGTTTGCTCTTGAGCTTTTTTAGATATGAAAGAGCAGAAATTATTCCTATTGGATTGCCTATCTTTGGAGCATCCTCTATCTTTGGAGGTTCCAGAAGCTTTTTGAATGGATCTTGGTGAAACTCTTCGAGTAACTGTAGCTTACCCATATTTGTTTTCCACTCTATTTGGGCCTCTTCAAGCTCTTTTTTCTCTTTTGGTGTAGGAGATTTGAGGCTTTTTAGATAAAAGATCCTTGCCATCAGTTTATCCTGTCTGCTCTTTAACTCCTGATATGTCTTGTAGTTACTGTATATTTTTGTCCATATATTACCCTCATCAGACTCTTTTTCTATATTTGAGAGCTTTTCCATAAGCTGGGATATATAATTTTGATCTGCTGGTCTGATTGACTCTTTTTGTATGGTAGTATTTGTAGAGTTACTCTCAATTGCATATATATCTATAAACATAAAGAGCAGTATCAGAAGCCTCATTATGACTCCTCAAAAGATTTAAGAGCCTCTTTTACAACAGACTCTTTTATATCATCTTTTATAATATGTGTGCCGATTGAGCCATTTGGAAGTATAAATTTGATTTTGCCTCTATTGCTCTTTTTATCCAAAAAGAAGTGATTATAAAACTCATCTATATCTTTTATCGGATAGGTAGTAGGCAGATTGTATTTAGATAGCAACTCTTTGATCTCTTGCTCTTGTGTTTTGCTTAATAATCCAAGCTCAACAGCCAATCTGTTTGCCATTACCATACCAATAGCTACAGCTTCTCCATGAAGATACTTTTCATAGTTTGTTTCATTTTCAATAACGTGTCCAAATGTATGACCATAATTGAGTACTGCTCTAATACCTTGCTCTTTCTCATCTTTGTTTACCACATCTGCTTTTAGTGATACACTTTTGGCTATCATTTGAACAATTACATCTTTGTCATACAGATTACTGTTTTGTAAAAACTCAAACATATCTCTATCAAACATTACAGCCATCTTTATAACTTCAGCCAAACCAGCAGAAAATTCTCTTTTTGGCAGAGTATCTAAAAAATTGGGATCTATATATACAGCATCAGGTTGATAAAAAGTACCTATTAGATTTTTGCCAAACTTATTGTTTACTCCTGTCTTGCCACCTACACTGGCATCTACTTGACTTAATAGTGTTGTGGGTATCTGTATAAAAGATACTCCTCTTTGGTACAAACTGGCACTAAATCCTGTCATATCACCAATTACCCCACCACCAAAAGCTATAAGTATAGATTTTCTGTCAAACTTGGCTTCAAACAATCTATCAAGAATACTCAAAACAGTATCTATATTTTTATACTCTTCTCCATCTGGAATCTCTACAACAAGAGGCTTAACACCCTCTATTTTGTCAAGCAATTTATTCAAGTGTAATTTGGATACAGTCGGATTTGTTATAATGGCAACTTTTGTATCAAAATAGAGTTTTGGCAAAGAGTCAATTACTATATCATACTCTTTTGGTGGAACCGGATTTAATCTAATAGGTACTATCATCTTTTTACACTCCTAACACTATATGATTATGTTTGAAAAATTATATGGGATTATACTGCATAACAGTAGTTAGTTTTGCTATATATAATACCATTTGAATAAATTATCAACTTTATGTTGTCTCAACAGGTATCAGCAATTTATGATGTTTTGTAATTGATTGAAGATGT
>JAMOSA010000255.1 GCA_027063325.1 Campylobacteraceae bacterium | reverse complement strand
ATATACTAAATATAGAAATTCTTTTCATTTTACGATACATTGGCAATATATTTAATACATTATTCATCTCATTTACTGCTCTGATTGGATTTACATGTTTTTGTTCTATTTTTATAGGGTAGTGAAATATATGAGAGAGTGTCTCATAATGCTCTATAACTATCTTTTTGTCATTAAAATCACCATCTGTATCATAATGACATAGACACAATTCCAACTCTAAAGCTTCTGATATATAAAAGCTTATTGATGAGATTGCCTCCATCTCTTCGTTGGTTGTCATCATAACAATAGAGCGTTTTACCTCCTCTATATTCTCTTTTCCAAAGAGATAGACAAGCTTTTTTGCATCATATATTCTAACAGATAGATTATTGTTGTAAAATGTCATTGGAGAGAGTAGTATCATACCTATATCATATTTGGAAAAATCACTCTCCAATACACCATCTTTTATACAATTATCATAGCTTACAACTACATATATACTTTCATTTTCATACTCTCTAATCTCTTTTATAATATCAAAGTCCCCAGGATTACAGACTCTAACTACCAAAGTGGTATGCTCTAATCTATTGTGTAGATATATAGCCTCTTTTAGATATTTAATGGCTTTGTTTGTATCATAATCCATATCCAGCATCAAATAGAGATTTCGTCCATACGGCTCTGGAAACATTCCCTCTTTGTCATGTATTCTACGAAATATATTATCAAGTACCTGTGGACGACCAATAATGAGTAGTGTATCTTGGGGTCTTATCATTGTAGCATTGGTTGGAAGTATCTGTTTGCCATTTCTATATATTGCTACTATTTTCCATTTGACTTGAGCAATAGAACCAACATGTCTATATGCAAAAGGGCTACCAAATGGAACCATAACTTCCATTATTTCACCCTCACCAAGTCCCACATTTTTGGCAACTACTGGAACTCCTGGCAAGAAATCATAGAGTCTATTTGCAAGTAATTCATTACTGTTTAAAATATATAGTGAATTATGCTCAAGCTTCTTAAAAGCATCCCACATATCAAGTAGAACAATTAATACTCTACTATCCAAGCGGCGTATATTTTTCATACTCTCACCGCTCTCTTCTAAGCTATCTAAGACAATATATACAACAGAAAAATCTCTGCTGTTATATATATGTCTAATTTTGCTATAACTTGTTGGATCTATATGAAATACTTCAAGAGAAACTTGAACTTTTTGTGGCAATGCCATATCTTGGGGAGCTACCAATACATAGCTATTGTCACCTACTCTCTTTTGATTTATTTTTTCTAAAAAATGTTCTCCAATTCTACCATTAGCAATTATTAATATATTTTTCACTATATCCCCACTATTTCATTATTCCTTTTTTTGTCCATCTGCCACCATCTTTGGCTATTTTTGCTTTTTGCATAAAGTATATAGCAACATATATTACAATACCTATAATATATGATAGATACTCATAACCATATCCAATCTTATCAGCCATAATATTTGGCAAGAACATAAACGGAACTATAACCAAAAATAGCAATCTTTCAAATATATTTACTCTAGTTAAAAAATATCCTTGGGTAGCCGAAGAGAATGCAAACATTCCCATAACCGCAGTTATAAATATCATAGCAATCTCAAATGGATTTGTTATCCATACCCAACCAGCTGGATTATTAGGATCGATTGCGTCTATACCAGAGATTAAAAGCAATTTGGTATTAAAAAAGAACATAAATGGCAAAATAGCAGTTCTTATATCATATGCAAAACCTTGTAAACCAGTCTTTATAGGATCTGATTTGGCTATTCCAGCAGCTGCATATGCTGCCATTCCAACTGGAGGTGTATCATCTGCCAAAATTCCAAAATAGAATACAAACAGGTGTGCTGCAATTGCAGGCAACAAAAAGCCCAAATCTCCAGCAAGTGTCATAATAACTGGAGCTGTAAGTGAAGCCATTACAATATAGTTGGCTGTAGTTGGCAATCCCATACCAAGAACAAGTGATACAATAGCGGTAAATAGAAGTACCAATATTATATTTCCATCTGCTAGTGTATCAATCACTTCAGATAAAATCAAACCAATTCCAGTAAGTGTAACAGAGCCTACCACAATACCAGCAAGTCCTGTAGCTACTGCAATTGGTACCATATTTTTGGCCCCACTTACCATTCCATGCCAAATCTCTACAAAACCTTTTAGTAGTATATCTTTGGTTATAGGCTTTTTTTCTATCAATGCTTTTATAGGATGTTGAGTAACCATAATAAGTAACAAAAACATAATAGCATTAAATGCAGCCATTTGAGGAGATTGTCTTAGTACAATTAGAGTGTACATCAAGAAAAATATAGGAATAATATAGTGGATACCACTTTTAAATATCAACCATGCTCTAGGAAGTTTTTTGGGATCTTCACCCTTAATCCCAAGCTTTTTTGCCTCAAGGTGTACTATATAAAAGAGTGCAAAGTAACTTGTAAATGCAGGAATTGCAGCTGTAATAATTACATCTGTATAACTTAGTCCCAAAAATTCAGCAATAATAAATGCAGCTGCACCCATAATAGGTGGCATAAGCTGACCATTGGTTGAAGCTGCTACTTCAACAGAAGCTGCTTTATATGGTGGAAAACCCAACTTTTTCATTAATGGGATTGTAAATGTACCAGTAGTTACTGTATTTGCAATAGATGAACCAGATATTATACCCATCATACCAGAAGCAGCTACAGAAGCTTTTGCAGGACCTCCATCATACTTACCAAGCAAGGCATAAGCTAGATTTATAAAATATGCTCCTGCCCCTGCTCTTTCAAGCAAGGCACCAAAGAGGACAAACAAAAATACATAACTAGCCGATACCCCAAGAGGTACACCAAAAATACCCTCTGTTGTCAGGTACATTTGACCTATGATTTTATTTAGACTTGCACCTTTGTGTGCAATCAGATCTGGCATATATTGACCCCAGTGATCATATACCAAAAATACAAGAGCAATAATTCCAAGAGCAATACCAAGTACTCTTCTTGATGCTTCTATCAGCAAGATAATACTAATTA
>JAMOSA010000254.1 GCA_027063325.1 Campylobacteraceae bacterium | reverse complement strand
GAAACTCTATCATCTCTTTGAATTTCCATTTGGTATCTACATGCAGCAATGGAAATGGAATTTTAGCTGGAGCAAAAGCTTTAATTGCTAAGTGTAACATTACTGAAGAGTCTTTACCAATAGAGTACATCATTACAGGATTACTAAATTCAGCTGCTACCTCTCTGAGTATATAGATTGATTCAGCCTCAAGCTGTTTTAAATGTGTTATATAATCACTCATCTATTCCCCTCTTGCCATTTTTTCATTAAAAGCCTCTATTTGTGCCTTTAAATCACTAATATCCTTTGCCATACCACCAACAAGTGATACTACAGTAGATTGAAAAGGATTGAATTTTGGTTTCTTTTTATTATCTTCTGTAGCTATATTTGTATTTTCAATTACATTTAAAGGTTTGTCAAATTCGGATAACAAAGAGTTTATAAACTCTGTATCTTTCCAGTACTTTGCTCCGAGTTTATCAGAAAAATCTTTGGATATACTCATTTGAAATCTGTTTTTACCATCTCTTGAGGATATAAACATATCAGCTATATACTTTGAGTATGATGGATCATCAAACTGCTCATTCATCTTTAGAAGCATCCTAAGCTCCATCTCTTTGAGTGGCTGATTTGGCTCATAATTATCTATTTTAAACTTTTCTGAATTTATCCTGATAGCTGCAACTTTATTTAAAAAATCCTGAAATAGCTTGTTATAAATTTTATCATAATTTCTTACTATCACATTATCTTTTCCAAGAGTTTTAATAGATTTGTATATAACATCAACAAATCTGTAGTGTCCTTGCTTACTTAGATATATTGGAGCTATCTCATCAAACTTTTTGGTTAAACCCTTATTTTTTACTGCATGGTGATAAAGATATACAATATGATCAATTATTGCTCTTACATAATAGAGGATTACTATCTCATAACCTTTGTTTCTAGCAACTTTTCTCATAAATCTTAAAGCTTCAGTATCATAGTTTTCCAATAATTCCGAAGAAAACAGTATATCTTTGCCATTTGCTTCACTAATTGCACGATTTATAATATGGGCTATTTTTCTATCTTCAAAATTCTCCTTTTTAAGCTCTTTTGCAAGTATTATTCCATTGCCCAAAATTCCTTTATCTTCAAAAGGAGAGTATGGATATAAAAGCCCCTGTCTAAATAGAAGTTCTCTATTTTGAGTCAATTGTCTTTGAAGTACACCACTTCCAGTCTGTACTGCCCCAATATGTAATATAATTCTTCTCATTAAAAATCCTCATAGATTTACTATACTCATCTACTATTTGCATCACAAAGTATGTGTTTATATATATAAATATTATTCGTAGTATATCTTATGAGATCTTAAAGGCATCAATTGGAAAGTAATTTGAATAAACTATCTGCAGCCACAAGGTAGAAGCTATTATAAAGAAGCTTCTACCAGATTTGATTAAACTATGATATCATCAGCAACAATACTATCTTCTATAAATATTACTGTATCAATATTACTATCAAAAGTATTATTTTG
>JAMOSA010000253.1 GCA_027063325.1 Campylobacteraceae bacterium | reverse complement strand
TTTTGATTTACATCAATATATAATTCTTTTGTAGTAGTATTGTAGTACCCATATGTCATACCACTTTGGGCATCTTTAATAAAATTATCTCCATCAGATAGTGCTTTATCTGTAGAAATGAAGTTACCACTTGATAGTGATTTACCAGTTGATGTACCACCTAAGCTATCAACTACATCAGATAAGATCAACATATCACTACCAGTTACAAAACCTTTAATAATATCTTGTGAATCTATTAAAGAGTCTTTATAGTTTGTATATATTATTTTATTTACATCAGCACCATTTACAGTTATGGTATCAGCACCCAATCCACCATATATATCATTATGTCCATTGCCACCTTTTATAGTATCATTTCCACTACCACCTTTTAAAACATCATTGCCATCACCACCAATTAGTGTATCATTACCACTGTTAGCCTCAATAGTTACACTGTCACTTACAACTTTGATATAGTCATCTCCACTTCCAAGAGAAATTTCAGCACCTTTTATAACTTTTAGATTATCAATGTTTAAATTACCATTTAATCTAGTTGCATCTATATCTTTTATATTTTCACTATCTACACTCAAAGACAAATTACTGTTACCAATAATATTAATGTTTTCAAGTGAAGTATCCATAATATTCAAATGCTTCTCATCACCATATGTTGTATCTATGGTATATGTCTCATAAGCACCTCTTGGATCACTGCTGTTATCTTGTAGATTCAATGTATAATCCAATCCGTTTTTAACAACTACAGTTATTTCATCTTCATCTCCGGCAACTGCACCTGTATCAAATACCACTTTTAGATTACTGGCTACATCACTGCTGCTTACATTCAACCCAACTGCAGAGAGCTTATTATGTACTGCACCTACTTCAACTCCACCTGTTGCATCTGCACTGCTTTTAAACAAAATTTTATCCAAAGCATCATCAAATTTATATGTATCAATATTTGCATACCCACTACCGTTTTGTGTTACAAACAGTTTTTCTACATTCTTTATAGTTGGTGTCTGGGTAGTAAAATCACTCTCTGACTTGGCTATTACATTAATAATATCAATACCATCTTTTCCATCATAACTGTCTTGAGTTTGATATGTATCTTTTGTATCATCATTAAATGCAACTCCAGATACAAAGTCAGTATCACTGGTTCCTACAATTGTATCCTCATCAATTGTCATTTTCTGCTCTATCTCTTCATACTTCCAATCATTTATCATATCTTTTGCATGTGCTACAGAAGCATAATCATCAGTAACTGTCGCCATTACCGTTGTTGCCTCTTCTACATCATCCAAACCCTTATCAGCAAAATAAAGACCAACTTCAAGTTTATTATCTAAAATTGTTTTATCCTTATACTCATCAGTATCCAATGCACCATTTGTTACTGCAAGTATCATATTACCTCTACTAATATTGCCATCATTAAGCTCTTGAACCCAGTAATCCCAACCCTTTTCATCAGGATCTCTATTAAAAAGATTATTATAGATTGTCTTTACAAACTCAACTGGTCCCATACCATCTGGATACTTCTCTTTTGTCTCTGGTTGATCAAAAAAACTTTGTGCAATCTCCTCCATTGTCTTTAGAGGAGAATCATTTAGCCAATAATCCAATCCAGCAGCATCTGGGGCTCTATCAAAAGTAGCTATATAATTTAGCGCTATATCATTTCTTGTCTTTAACATTTCTATCTCCTTATATATTGACTCAAAATTATGATATGTTTCATATTATAACATATTATATGGCAACAGCTACTAACATTATGTTAAAATTAGCAATTTTGAAAAAAAGGTTTTTATATATGAATACTATAAATGAAAATGAGATAATTTTAACAGAAGCTCTTGTTCTGTTTTGTACTATTACTGTAATACTACTCTCAATCATAGTATATAGAGGTAATACACTAAAATATGACAAAGCCATACTAGAGTGGTTTAACAAACACAAGAGTAAAAAATTGACAAAGTTTTTTAAGGCTATTACATGGTTTGGTTCTATGAAGACTCTATTGCCTATTATGGCTATAATATCGATTATACTCTTTTATAAACACTATCCTATAAAGATAATTATTCTATTTAATACAGGGATTTTTGGTGTTGTGACTATGAGCTACTCTATAAAGTTTTTATTATATAGAACAAGACCCAATAGTATAGTACCAAAAGAGAAACTTCCAAAAGATCCTTCATTCCCAAGTGCTCATACTGCCCAAAGTTTCGCATTTTCATTGATGATATGGCTACTTTTGAGTTATATGGGATATGCCGAAACAAAATGGTATATTACAACAACTCTACTC
This sequence comes from Campylobacteraceae bacterium, assembly GCA_027063325.1. GTDB lineage: Bacteria > Campylobacterota > Campylobacteria > Campylobacterales > Sulfurovaceae > Nitratifractor. Next base: position 29,697 of record JAMOSA010000253.1, on the reverse strand, counting down.
TTTATTGCTACAATGGTAGGGTTATCCAGAATGTACCTGCAGGTTCACTACCCAACTGATGTATTAGCAGGTATCTTATTGGCAGTTGGGTGTAGTTTGGTTATCATTATAATCTCAAAAACAGGAGTACTTCTATGAAAAACAAAATGTTGGGAACTGGAGAAAAAGGTTACAATCCTATACGCAAAATGCGTGTTATTATATCTGGTTTGAAATATGCCTTTGCAGACTTTAGTGTACTTTACAAAAGTATATTATCCATAATACTTCTAATTCCTGTTATTATATATAATGGTTGGATAGATTCATCAGTTGTTGTACTAGCTACATCATTTATGATAGCCTCTGAAATGTTTAATACTGCAATAGAAGCAATATGTGACTATATGCAGAGTGAATTTGACAAAAAGATAGGAATGATCAAGGATGTAGCCGCAGCAGCTACTGCTGTAGCAATAACAGCATGGATTATAGTGGTATCAATTGAGCTTATAGAGTTGTATCAAAATATTGAGCTCTTTAGAGGGAATTATCATCTATAACTCTTTTTTTAATCTTTTTGATAATATATAAAGTATCTATCTTTGTAGCATACATCCTTTTAATATCAAAATAAAAGCTTGAGAGGTAACTAACCAAAACAACACTTATGCCGGTTGCTACTACAATATTATAATCAAATGTAGTCTCAACGGCCAATACAACTGCTGTTAGAGGCAATTTCATAATTACACCCATAAATACAGCAGCACCAATAGCTGCAAAATAGAATGGCTCTATTGGAAAACCTGCATAATTACCCAAAAGTTCTCCATAGGCATAACCAACCAATGCCCCTATACTCATAAGTGGCAAAAATATACCACCAATGGCATTTGCATATATAGATACAGTTGTACCTATTATTCTGAGGATAATAATAAGAAAAATAAAATACAGAGGTATTGAAGTATTCTGATTTATCAGATGTGTAACTATAGCTTTGCCTGAAAAGGCAGCATGAGGTTCTATAAGCAAAATAGTACCTACTACAACTCCTCCAATTAAAGCAAATATATGGTTACGATATTTTGATACTTTGTCAAAAATTTCCAAATCTATATACAAAAGAACTCTCTTTTTCAAAAAAAGATACAGATATACAAAAGATGTAATAAAAGGAATAAACAAAATATTTGCCAATATATAGTCATTATCAAAAACTCTTCCAAGAGAGTGCTTGAATATAATAGGCTGAAGATAGTGTATAGAGATTGAAAATGCAATTACAGATGCCAAAATCAGATGACCTATATACTGTTTTACAAATTGATATGCAATATTTTCAATTGCAAATGATATTCCAGTAAGAGGTGATACAAATATAGCAGCAATTCCACTGCTTGCTCCTATACTAATCATCATTTTTATCATCATAACAGGCAGATTAAACCATCTGTGTATATGTGTAGCTATCATAGCTCCAATACCTGCACTAGGTCCTTCGGTACCGACCATAAAACCGCTTGATAGAGACAAGGTAGAACTTACAATTTTCCAAAACAGAGTCTTTATTCTAATAGACATTTTATTTTGTATTATAGAATCAGCTATCTCACTGACTCCATACTCTTTTATGTTCTTATCTTTTACCACAAGATAATTAACTATAAATATTGATACAGTTGGTACAAGATAAATATACCAAACAGGGAGTGTAGATATACTCTCATAAGGATTACCAAAAAAGAGTACTTCAGAGACAAAAGTGATAAGTAACTCATATAATGTTATAAAAAATCCACTGATAATACCAGTCAGTATTGAAGCTACTATAAGTTTACCTATCATCTACAATGCCTCTGAATTATTATGGATAATAGTTTTACTTCTCATCACTCTTAAAGAGTGTATATGTAGCCAAAATTCCAAAAAACGGTCCAAATATATTAAATATCGGCAAAAAGTTAAACAGTACAGTAATAAAAGTAATAAACCATATAGCATATTTGTGTTTTGCTATCTCCTCTTTCAAGCTCTCATGGTGAACCAAAGATATGGCATCATGTGTTATTGTATCTTTTATAAGCCATGCCCAAAGAGCCAATTGTATAAATATATTTACTACCGGTATAAACAAAATAGGAAACAGTACTACAGACAAAATAAGAAAAATCAGTGTATCTTTTACTGTATATTTGAGTGAACGAAAAGGAAATACAGAGAAGTTTACCTCTTTGCCTTCTCTTAGCTCATAGTTTTTAATAAGCTTACCACTAAATATACTGGCTACAAAAAGCATTGTAACAACAATACCATTATATATAATATATACTCCAATAAGTGCTGCTACACCCTCTTCTATAGTCTCAAACGGTAGCCATGTAAATATTCTGAGTAAACCATTATATATATAATCACCCTTTACTATCCATACAATTGTCCAAAACAAAGCACTTCCAGCTATTGTAAATAGTGAAAACTTTGCATAACTATCTTTATCTATTGAACGCAAAATCAAGTTACCAAAAAATGTATAAATAATTGCAAATGTTATCAATATAAGCTGAAACCAAATAAAGGTAGATATAAGCCAAGAACCATTAGAGCGAACAAGAGAAAAAGGAACCATCTCAAGTACTTTTGCACCAAAAGATATTAATATATCCCAACTTGCTATACCCAAAGCTGTCCATATAGATATAACAATAATACCTGCAATAAGAGCAAACTTAATTGTATTCCATCTAAGTATCTCTTTAAAACCTACAATTACAGAATTAAATACTTCTGTCATCTATATCCTTTCGTCACTGCAAAATAAAAAAGCAATATTAATACTGTTTGGTATATAGTATCACTGCTTAACTAAAAGTTTCTATTTAATCTCTTTTATGATGAATTTTAGACTCTAATTCATCTTCTATACGCCTTATAACACCACCTTGAATTTGTTTTTTGATAACTCTGCCTACAAAAAGTCTTAATAGCACCTCTATACCAAAAGATACAGTAAATGCACCCAAAATATAGAGTCCAATATGTGGCATAGAGTGTTTGCTTGTATAATATATTGTAAGTATTGCTATACCAAACATTGCAACTGCTGCTCCACTAACAAGCCAAATATTGGCTTTTGTCTCTTTGATTTTAAACAGATGTCCTATATGCGTCACTCCTTGGATAATCAAAACAACAAGTGCTGCTATTGTTGTAACTTCAGAGAGATTTAAAAACAGTATCATAGGAAGTATCAACATACCACTTACTATCAAACCACCATAAGAGCTATGAATATTGTATTTATAAACTGTAGGCAAATCTCCATCTTTTGCCAAAGTATAACCTATCTCAGTAGCTGCATAGAGTGTTGCATTTATAGCTGAAGCTGTAGCAAGTAAAGCAGTAGCAGCCATTATCTGAAATCCAAGTGTTCCAAATATAGGTTTGGCAGCTTCGGCAAGTGCATAATCTTTGGTCTCAATTACTTTAGAAAGTGGCAAATTACCAAGTACTGCTATACTTGTAAGAATATACAAAATACCAACCAAAACAATTGCTATTGTCATAGACTTCATCATGGTTTTAGTTGGATTTTGCATATCTTCTACTGTATTTGTAATAACACTAAACCCTTGATATGCAAAAAATGTCAATCCAATAGCAAACAGCATATCTATAAAAGATGGCATCTTAGATACACTCAGCAGATTTGGATTGATATTAAGCATAGCAACTCCAACAAAGAGTACAAGTACACTAAGTTTGATAAATACTATAATATTTTCAGACTTTGCGACCAAAGATGCACCAATTAAGTTTATTAATATAAATAATCCTACAATTCCAACAGCTAAAAAGTTTTGCATATTTTCACTGCTACTAGCTATAAATATGGCACCATATGCACCAAATGACTTGGCAACTGCTGCTATTGCAATAAGTTGTGAAAAGTAAAACAGTACCCCAGCACTTCCAGAAAATACCCCCTCACCATAGCTCTGTACCAAATACTCTACAATACCACCTCTTGATGGATACTTTATAGCTAACTTTGCCAATGAGTAACCACTGAGCAAAGCTGCTATACCTCCCAATAAAAAAGAGAACCAAACCAGGTTACCAGCAATTGTCCCAGCTTGTCCAATAACTATAAAGATACCAGCTCCCACCATCGAACCAATACCCAAAAAGACAGCACTCCACAATCCAAATACTTTTTTTTCGCTCATCTAATTCCTTTTGAAGTACAAATTTTATATAAGCATTGCATAGTTATATTAATGATTTCAAAATATATAATTTGATTAAACAATAGTTAAACTATAAGTGATAATCTAAATAATTATATAAACAATAAGGAGTAGTTATGATATTTGCATCACCATTAAAGACGAATAAAAAAGAGAGTGCAATTACCAAAGTTTTAGGCAAAGCAAAATATTTTGGTATATACAATAGTGATACAAATGAGTTTGAGATAATCACAAATGAAGCTACAGGAGGGCCTGCAATTTTTAATGAATTAAAAAGAAGAGGTGTAGAGATAGTATTGACTCAACATGCAGGACCAGGAGCTGTAAGAGCTGCAAATGAACTTGATATAAAGCTCTTTTACTGTGGAGATAATAGAAAATTGATGCTTGATGCTGTAAAAGAGTATTTTGATAAAAAGTGTATAGAGATAACTCCTGCAAATTTCCATCAGTTTCACTAAAAAAATATAATAAAATAACTGAATCTATTATTTAAACACTTTAATTTCTTGATATATAATCTTTAGTATAGAAAACAACTCCTTATCTAACATTAAACATCTATAATAGAAGATGGAGTTGTATTCTATCTCCTAATATTATTTAAACAAGATATTTATATGATGCATCAATTACAAATACATCATCTAATTGGTGCATATGGTGAATACCATCTAAATTTTTATAAAAGTTTGGCTCTACAGTTGTTATGGTCTCTTCTTCATACTCATCTAATGTCAATTTTTTGATACGGTTGATATTTAATGCTTTGCCATATAGTGTATCTATACTGGCTTGAGATGGTCTATAAAACTCATTCTCATACTCAAATACAGCTCCGCCGTTTCTAGCTCTTGAAGAGTCTATGATTACGGGATTTTGTCTATGTGGTACTATTTTATTCATCTTTAAAGAGTCTATTTTGTATATATACAATTCATTCTCAAACGGTACTGTTGCAATATTGCTTGATTTATTCAAAAACAACCACTTCTCACCACAGCTATCTGTATGAATTATTGCATCAACTACACTCTCCCCTTCAAATGCACTACTGTATAACTCCCACTCAAGAGGAAACTTTACACATCTATATATGTCTAATCTTCTGTTTTGATGACTCTCTGGTATCATAAATATATCATCATTATCTCTAAATATATGAGGATATGAGAGATGGTAATCTCTATCTAATACATCTACAACATCAACAATAGTGTTACCCTCTATTTTGCCACAAGATATTTTTCCCTTGTTTATTCTATAATCATAGTTTTCAAAAAATATATAATAATCACTCTTATATTTCACAATAAACGGATCTGCCCAAAAAGAGTTTTTTGGTAACTCAACTGGTGTTAATCTATAAAGAGTAGATGTCATAAATTGACCATATCCAATAAACAGACTCCAGCATCTGTATCTGATATTAGATAGCTTTATACTCAATCTCTTAATAACTTTCATAGATATATTCATATAAAATCCAAAGATATATCTAAGTAATATCCATGGATCTGGCAGTCTGTATAATGGATTATAATAGACCAAAGATTTTGTAGGTTTAAAATATCCACTTTGTAATCTTTTGATATTTTTTATAAAAAGTGATACAGAAGATTCTAAAATATGCTGACTTGTCTTTACAAAAGAGTGGTATCTATTGAAATATGCTTTATCTATTATTAAACCACCATCAAGTTCAGAAGTCAATACCTGTAGAGTTACTCCAACTACAGGTTGATTTAATACAATCTCCCAAAATCCAGCAGGACCACCTCTGTTTATGCTGTTATCAGCATGATGAAATGACCATATACCATACCTTGAAGCCTCTAATATAGCTCCTCTTATAATATTAAACTCAAATCTCAATATAATATCTAAATTATACTCTGTTAATATATCTCTGTCTATATCACTAAATCTATCTACATAATTAATCCTTTTAGGATATAAATATATAGTTTTTATATCTTCTAACTGTTTTATTATTGCACTCTTATCTACAGTAAATCTTTTTTTATAAATTCGTTGCTCAACTCTTTTTTGTATGGCAAATAAAAATCTTGAGGCAATCTTTTTTGATTTTAACAAGTTTTTGATTTTTACTGCAAATCCATCTGCCAACCTTTCTCTTCTACCATCTTTTACAAGCAAAACCAAATTTAGTGTAGGCTCTTGTAGTATATACTCAATAATTCTCAACTCCCAATTCTCAAGCATATCAAAATTTTTAATTAGTATAGCTATCCTCACTCAAACTCCTGTATCTGTTATCTAAAATCTTCTAAATATGATATGTTCAAATACAGAAGATTTTACTACTTTGCCATCTACAACTCTCTCTTTTACATCTCTTTTGGTTGTTGCATATACAGCTACACCACCTAATGACTTTACAAAAGATACTATATTACAGGTAGCTCCAAAATCTCCTTGAACCAAGACTACATCACCACTCTTTAAGTTATCCAAAAGATACTCCTTAAGAGGTTTTAGATAACTGTCAAGATCTTCTAAATATGGCGGTATATTTGACCAAAGTTGCTGTAACTCTCCTGGTAAAGCCAAAAAATTCTCTACTTCCAAGCTCTTTTTGGCATCTACTCTTTGAGCTTGAGTTAAACTATGAGAAAAAAACAAGATCATCTTTTTCATATATAATACTCCATATACTAAATTGAGTATATTATATGTCAAATTGTGTCGTTTGGCAATCATAAATACTATAATCTAAAAATATACTAGAGTGATTTAAATAGTTGTGAATTATGAATGATTTTTCCCATCAAAAGGTGAGTCCCAAAAATTTACAGGACTCACATATAATTTTTTATGATAGTTTAGGAGGAGGAATCATCATAATTATTCAATCAAAAGGAGAAAGTGAAATGTGGCGCGGCGGACGAGACTCGAACTCGCGACCCCCTGCGTGACAGGCAGGTATTCTAACCAACTGAACTACCGCCGCAACATTTAGAATAGTAAGTGGTGGTCGCTAGTGGACTCGAACCACTGACATCTACCTTGTAAGGGTAGCGCTCTACCAACTGAGCTAAGCGACCATATAATTACACTTTGGCGACCCTTAGAGGATTTGAACCTCTGTGTCTGAGCGGAAAACTCAGCATCCTTGGCCACTAGATGAAAGGGTCATCTAGTCCATCGTGTCATCATAATAGGTGGTGACCCGTCTTGGATTCGAACCAAGGGCCCACTCCTTAAAAGGGAGTTGCTCTACCGACTGAGCTAACGGGTCGCTCTCTCTAAGCCGTTTGACTTACGTGGGCAGAATTATAGCCCATAAAATTTTTTTTGTCAAGTACTTTTGGAACTTTTTTGCAAAATTTTCAAAATTTTTTTCTCTGACCATAAAAACAGTTCTATTGCACCATAAACACTTTGCTTTTGTATAGCAACTCTATCACCTTTTAATTGAAGTCTTTTAGATACTGTACCTTCACTGTTTGATACAGCAATATATACAGTACCAACCGGTTTGCCATCTACTGCTCCTGTTGGTCCTGCGATACCAGATATTGCTATAGCTATATCACTCCCTACTCTATTTTTAGCTCCTGTTGCCATCTCTGTAACACACTCACTACTAACTGCTCCATACTCTATTAGAGTCTCTTTCTTTACTCCAAGCCAACTCTCTTTTATTTCATTTGAGTATGTAACAAATGATCCCTTTAGTACATTACTAGCTCCAGATACCGAAGTAAAATCCGCACACAACAACCCTCCTGTACAACTCTCTGCAAAAGTTATACTCTTTGCTTCCTCTATAAGGTATGCAACTATTGCTTCAAATATAATATCTGTCTCTATATGATATTGATGAAGCAGAGGTGGTGGCAGACTCTTTAGGTATGAAGGATCTGTTATGGTATATTTATACCATGTAGGTGTTATCTGCTGATAGTAGCATATATCAGAGTACAAAGATATCTCTTTGTGTAAATCTATCTGCTGGTTTGGATCTTTTGTAAATATATGTACACTTTTGTAAAACTCTCTCTCAAAGAGTAGATTAGGTATCTGTGTATTTTCAATATCAAGTACATTTATATTTGAATCTCCTACTCTATATAGATAGCTTCCGCTTTTGACCATAGCAGATGCCATAGGGTGTAAAATATCCCCATCAGCCAATAAGTTATCAGATTGCAAAGTGGCTAATACTCTGCTAACCAAAGCAAAAGCTCTACCAAAAGCAACAATAACAATATTTTTTGTCTGTTCATTTGATATGACAGTAGGAAGCAACAGAGGCAAATTATCATCATACTCTTTCAAATAGTATATTGAAGATATACTATACCCTCTACTGCTTATAACCCTAAACAGTTCATCTTCTATAACTTTGGGAGGATATAATCCTCCACTTACAAATACTACTGCTACCTTATTTATCACTCACTATCCTTTATCTGATTAATACTCTGCCAATAGTAGCAGTTGGATTACAATCCCCCTCTACCCCATCAAAATACTCTACAAGCCAACAGTGTAAAATATCAGGAAGTTGCAGAGGTTTATCCTCCCACTCTTTTGGCCAACTTTTTTTACTGCCAACCAACTCATTACCATACCCCAAATTGATACCGGCATATCCCAAATCTGCCAAATCCTCTATATGTCTCATCTCAAATGACAAACTCTTATAACTCCATTCACTCTCATCTTTTAGATAATGCTCTGCTACAATTTTGGTTTTCCATATAAAGGTTCTAACTCTTTGTCCTGTTTTATCATTGACTACACCATCTGAGACCGCACCAAAAAATCTTGCCATCTTCAACATTGTTTCATCATCTGTAACTTTACCAGGATTATAGTTGAATGCCACTGCATCCCATGCAACTCCAAAATTGTTTAAATACTCTACTATCTCTTTTGCTCCATCTGAAGTTGATTTCCAGCCACCTTCTGGTTCTTTTGAGGGATCCACTCCTATACCCCATGTCTTGATTGTATAAGCCAAATTTAGATTTGGGACATATTTATATCTCAATTGATCAAACACTTGCCAAAATCCGGCAAAATTATCTGGTATATCACTGCTAAGCCCCTCTTGTTCAATGATACCACTTTCATGTATCTTTGCCGGTACATTATGAGGATCATTACCATAGTTTTTGCGAATATCTCCAGTAAAATAAGCAAGTGGATCGGCAGAAAAATTCATTACTATATGACCTTTTGCCACTGACAGCTTTTTGAGTGTAGTAATATAATCACTAAAATATTGCTTTAATGTATCTACATCCTGTAATGTATTTGTATAATTTTTTCTATCTCTAAAGATACTCTCATAATTTATAAATATAATAAAGTCATCTTCACTGTTTGATCTCTTTACAGCTTCATTCCAAGCCTCTACTTCATCATCTCTAAAATCTTTATATACTCTGGCACCATATGCATAAGAGTGAGTATCAATACCCTCTTGCTTGGTCAGATTATATGCCTTCATAGCAGTAATAAAAAAGTATTTGGGCCATCGGTTTGAGAGTATTGAGTCATCTTTGGTATTTTCAATCAGTGTAATAGCACTATCTACACTACTGTCACTGCTGTCAATATTTTTCATAACCTCTTTTGCCAATGTTATATCATTGAGATCTCTTTTATAATACTCCATAGCCACTTTTGTCTTATTATTCAAAATTACAGCATCATCATCCAATGCTCCATTGATAACAGCCAAAATAAAAGTCTCTTTTGAGATATTGCCACTATCTAACTCTTTTAGCCAATACTCATAACCTGCACTGTCTGGTTCTCTATTGAATAGATTGTGATATACTGCTTTGATATATGCACCATTGTCACTTAGATTGCCATATAGATTTTGGGTTTCTGGCTGATCATAAAAACTCTTTGCAATAGACTCTATTGGCATACCGCTATCTCTCCAATAGTTAAGTCCTGCACTGTCTCCGGCTCTATTGAAATTGGCTACATACAACTTTGCAATATCTTCAATTGAGAGTGCAGATATTGACTCTATAAACAAAATCACTATAAATACAAATCTAAACCATCTCATAATATATCCTTTCAACAAACAATAATCAATAGATTATATGGAATATACTATTAAAATAGAGATAATTTGGAAAGCTTATATATTTTTTCAAATTCTATTCATTTTAGAGTCAAAGGATTATATATATTTACTGAATTTTTTCAAAATCAATAAGTATATTAAATTTGATAATATACTATCTATTTCTACCACTTCGAATTTCTGTTCCAATACTTAATAATGTAGCAAACTTTATCACATCATTTAAACTTCTTAATGAATATATGGCATTTGTACCATATTCACCATTTTCATCTTCCCATTGATAAACCAATAAATCACTATCTTTTTTTCTTACTTTAAATGACTTTGGTCTTAATGTAGATTTGTAAATTTCAAATGAGAAACCTTCACCACTTATATTGTAATCATTCTCTTTTGCAATCTCTTTTATAATCATAGTTCCAACTTCAACATTCATATAATTCCTTTTATATATTTAAAAATAGAAAATATAACAACTATATATTATATGAATTATAAACTTAAGATAGAGTGAGATGATATATCAAATCTACCCCCCAAAAAGTGGGAGTAGTGGTATTAGTAACCGCTTACACTTACCATATATGAGATATATGACATAAGAGGTTGCATAATAAATGCTGACATTGTAGTTACAAATGCTGCTATTCCTACAATCAACATTAGAGGTCTTGAACGGTTGTAACCAATTCTTTTTGCATCTGCTGGAGGTGCATACAAGAACATATATACAATCAGTTTCAAATAATAAAATGCTGCTATTGCACTATTGAGTGCCATAATAATAGCAAGCCAGATATAACCTGCATCAACTACAGAACTAATGATAAACAGTTTACCCCAAAAGAGACTAAATGGAGGAACACCCGTTAGTGACAGCATAAATACAGCCATAATTACTGCACCAATTGGTGAAATCTGTACAAGTCCTGAGAACTTGGAGTATGGATGGTGATATCTATCATGGTGTGTTGGATTCTTGGCTCTACTAATCCAAAGCATTGTAAATGCTCCAAGGTTTGTAAAGAGGAACAATCCATAATAGAGGAATATTGAACTATATGCTTTTGTTGTATCAAGTGCCAATGCGGCCAATACAAAACCGGCATGAGAGATTGAACTATATGCAAGCATTCTTTTGACATCTTCTTGCACAATAGCCATCATATTTGCCAAAGTCATTGTAACAACAGCAAGAATTATAATCATAATTCTGATAGAGTCAATACCCAAGTCTATATAAAATCCTAGTAGTCTCATAGCTACTACCATCATACTAATCTTTGGAACAATTGACATATAACCTGCCATTGGAGCTGAAGAGCCTTCATAAACATCTGGTGTCCAAGTATGGAATGGAATCAAAGATACTTTAAATCCAATTGCAACAAGCATCAATACAGCTCCACCAATAATTGGTATAGTAATACCAGGCTCCATCAATCTTGCTTGAAATACTTTTGCTACATCATAAAGCTCTATTGAACCACTTACTGCATAAATTGCTGCTGCACCCATTACAAAGAAACCTGCTGCCATTGCACCCATAGTAAAATACTTAATAGATGCTTCAATAGATTCTTGGGTATTGTGCATAGCAATCAAAGTATATAGGGCTAGTGATGCTGTCTCAAGACCTACAAAAATAAGTATCAAGTTATCACTTGCTACCATAAACTGGAAGCCCGATACCATAAATAGGAAAAGGGCAAAAAATTCAGGGTATGAGAACTCATGAAATCTATTTGATGTCAAAGCAAGAGGTATAAAGAGTATTGAAGCTATCACTATAATAAGCTGCCCCAATATAGATACACCATCAATCAACATCAAATCGAAAAAGCCACGCTCATTTATATTTAGACTCAGTGTTGCACCAAAATCAACAAACAGTATCAAAATTGAGAGCATCACATAGAGCGTCTTATCCAAATCCTTCTTGATTAAATCTATCAAGAGTATCATTAATGCACCGGCAATAGCCACAAGCATTGGTGAGAGTGTCACCAAATTGAGCTGTGCCAGGCTTACAGAGATTGGTTCTAACATTACTTCGCCTCCTTGGTGCTCTTGCTAACTTTTATAATAGCTCTAGCCTCTGGTGTTTGTGCCTTCTCATGCATAAACGATACTAAAGCCTTTACACTATTGTCTATCGGTACAAGTACAGGTTTTGGATAGACACCAAGCCAAATAACAATAGCTACTAATGGTACTAATCCCATCAACTCTTTGGAATTTAGATCTGTTAGAGTTTTATTCTTTTCATTTGTAACTGGTCCAAAAAATGTCTTTTTGTATAAAGAGAGCATATAAACAGCTCCCAATATAATAGAAGTACCAGCTAGTAGTGTCATAATCGGAGATATTTTAAAGAATCCTGCCAATGAGAGATACTCTCCGATAAATCCTATTGTAAGTGGTAATCCAACAGATGCCATTAGCATAATTCCATAAATCAATGCATACTTTGGCATCACAGCTGCAAGTCCACCAAACTGACTCATCTCTTTGGTATGAGTTCTATCATATATAACTCCAACCAATAAAAACAGAGCTCCAGATACTATACCATGAGATAGCATTTGGAAAATTGAACCAGTAATTCCCTCTGCATTCATTGCAAATGTACCCAGGATAATTACACCCATATGTGAAATAGAAGAGTATGCAATAACCTGCTTCATATCACTTTGTGCATATGCAACCATTGCAGTATAGATAATCATAATAATAGCAATTGTTGCAACTGGTACTATATAAGCTACACTGGCATCAGGGAACATTGGCAAAGAGAATCTCACAAAACCATAACTACCCATCTTTAAAAGTACAGCTGCAAGAATTACCGAACCAACAGTAGGTGCTTGACCGTGTGCATATGGCAACCATGTATGGAATGGGAACATTGGAACCTTGATAGCAAAACCAAGGAAAAATGCCCAAAAGAGCCATTTTTGAACAGATAGTGGAAGAACTAGTGCATACCAATCTGTAAGAGCAAAACTCCATACACCAGATACTGAGTGATATATATATGCAACATAAAGCATACCAACAAGCATTACAAGTGAACCTGTAAATGTATATAGGAAAAACTTAACTGCTGCATATACTCTCTTCTCTCCGCCCCATGCACCAATAATATAGAGCATAGGAACCAAAGAGAACTCCCAAAAGAGATAAAATACAATAGCATCAAGTGATACAAAGACTCCTACCATTGTAACTTCCAAAAACAGAAGTGAAATGATAAGATTTTTAAGATTCTTTGTAATACTCAAAGATACTATACCAATTAGTGTAATCATTGTAGCCATAATTACAATGAATAGACTGATACCATCAATTCCCAAGTAGTAATTGATACCAAAATCACTAGCTATTGGGAAAAACTCGATAAACTGAAACCCGCCATTAGCACTGTCATATGACATCCAAAGCCACAATGAGAGAACAAACTCTATTGTAGCTACACTGATACCATATGCTCTAATACTCTTCTCATTTACCAAAATACCGAGTAAAGCCGCAATGAGCGGGAAGAAAACCAGTACGCTTAATATATTTTCCATATAATTTCTCCTTAACTCTTCATTGCGACAAATACAGCAAGTACTGCAAGTGCAATTACACCAAACGCCATCCACTTGAGATAGTCAGAAAGGTTACCAGTTTGCATTCCTCTTGCACCATCTCCACTCTCTTCTACTAGATGGGCAATACCATCTACTGTAGCATCGACTACTTGCATATCTATCTCTTTCCATGCAATATCAGACAATTCTGCATAAGGCTTTGAGAATGCCTTTTCATAAAATATTGGAATGTAGTATTGATTTGAAAGTACTCTATATGGAAGAGATTTTTCAATCTTCTCATTCCTTTTGAGTCTTCTACTATACATCAAATAAGCTACTACAATACCACCAACAGCAACCAAAGTTGTAACAGCTATCAATACTCCTACCATATGGTGAGTATGTTCACTCATCTCATATAGAGGAAGAGTTCTTGTTACAAACTCCATAAAACTATCTTTATACCAACCAAATACAACTGCTAAAATTGCAAGTGGTGCCATAGCCCACAATACATACTTTTGTACTTCATGTGGATGGAATCCAAACTCTTTGTATCTACTATCACTCCAAAATGTCAAAAATACCAATCTAAAGCTATAAAATGCTGTAAGACCAGCTGTTAGCCAAAGTATAAACCAGATACCATAGGTATGCTCATTGAATGCAACCTCTAAAATTGTATCTTTTGAATAAAAACCTGCAAGTGGCCAAATACCAGCAAGTGCAAGTGAGGCTACACCCATATATGCATATGTCCAACCCATAATCTTTTTGAGTCCACCCATTTTGAATATATCAAGTTCATCATGCATAGCATGCATCACATTACCAGCACCCAAGAATAAAAGTGCCTTAAAGAATGCATGAGCTGCTAGGTGAAATAGAGCTACCCAGTATGCTCCAAGACCAGCAGCTGCAAACATATAACCAAGCTGTGATAGAGTTGAGTATGCAATAATTCTCTTTAGGTCTCTGTTTACAAGAGCCATTGATGCTGCAAATATCGCTACAAATGTACCAAGAGCTGCTATAAAGTAACCAACTTCTGGAATCATATCATACAAAGGGTTTGCTCTAATTACCAAATATACACCAGCTGTTACCATTGTAGCAGCATGAATCAGTGCAGATACTGGAGTAGGACCCTCCATAGCATCAGCAAGCCAAGTATGTAGTGGGAATTGTGCCGATTTACCCATAGCACCGATGAATAAAAATATTCCAATAGCCACAAGCATACCATGACTCAAACCATCAAGATGACTAAATACTACATCATACTGAAGAGAACCTATATTCCAGTATATTAGGAAAATTCCTACAAGCATACCCAAGTCTGCAATTCTATTCATAATAAATGCTTCATTAGCTGCCCAAGCTGGAGATATTGAAGGATTTACATCTCTACCAACATCCTCTTTGTGGTACCAAAAGCCAATAAGCAACCAAGAACAGACTCCAACACCTTCCCAACCTATAAATAGACCCAAGAAGTTGTCACTCATAACAAGTACCATCATTGAAAATACAAATGCTGATAGATATGAGAAGAATCTGTTAAAGCCCTTATCATGCTCCATATATCCATTTGAGTAGATATGTACCACTGTAGATACCAATGTAACAACTGTCATCATTACCGCAGTTACTTGATCTACATTAAATCCAAATGGTACACTCATATCACCTGCAACAATCCAATCCATCATAGTTACATGGATTGAGCCAAACTCCATTACATAATCCAGTAATAGAGCCGAAGAGACAAATGAGACAAATAGCAACAGTGAGGTTACGATGCCTACAAACTGTCTCTTCGGAGTCATACCAAATAGAGCCGCAAAAAGCGAACTGACTAATGGTGCAAAGAGTGCCGTATATACTAATGTTTCCATCGTTACCCCTTCAAGACTGTAAAGTTATCGAGATCTAATGTACCATACTTTTTGTATATGAGTATCAATAGTCCCAAGCCTACAGCAACTTCACTTGCTGCTACAGCAACAATAAAGAATGCAAACATCTGTCCTGTCAAATCGTTGTGATAGCTTGAAATTGCTGCAAATGCAATATTTGCTGCATTTAACATAATCTCAGTAGCAAAAAATAGCATCAGCAAATTTTTTCTACGGATTACCCCTACCACACCAATTGAAAAGAGAATAGCTGATAGTATGAGATATTCATTTAACCCTACCATAATTATATCCTTTCATTAGTGTCACCGATATCATCGGTTACTTCCGTAATACTTGTATCCATCTTTTTACCGGCTAGGATAATTCCGGCTATCATTGCAACCAACAACATAACAGCAGCTACTTCAAATGGTACAAGATATTTGGTAAACAGAACCAAACCAACAGCCTGTGGATTTGTAGCTCCCTCAACTGGTGGATAGAATGATGGTGCTGAAGCTCCAATTACTGGTGCTGCAAAGATTACTACCATCACTACAGCAGATAATCCACCAAGCAAAAACACCAATCCTGGATGGCTATGTTTTTCTTTGATCTCTCCAGTAGCATCAAAAAACATCATTGCAAATGAGTACAGAGCCATAACAGCACCTACATATACAATGAGTTGAACTACACCCAAAAAGTCTGCTCCCAATATAAAGAAGAGACCTGATATAAGCACCATACCAGCTGCTAATGAAGTCATAGCATATAGTATGTTCTTACTCCATACCGTTACGGCAAAAAGTGCGGTTATTGATACCGCAAAAAAGTAAAATGCAAAAGTTTCCATCATGACTCCTTAATATGCCAACGGTGTTTTTTTGATCTTTTTGTCTGCATCATCAGATACTGCACCAAAACCAGGAAACTCACTCTGTTGAGCCAACTGATCTAGTGGTGTTAGCATATCTTCAAATGTAGAGTAACTTGCTCTTTGTTCGCTGGCTGTTTCATATCTTCCTCCATGCACAATTGCAAGTTCTGGACACACCTCTGCACAATATCCACAAAAGATACATCTACCAAAATTGATAGTATATTCACTAACCTCTTTTCTTTGATTCTCATCATATCTTGTATCCATTCTGATACAATTGGCTATACATATCTTTTCACACAATCCACACCCAATACATCTGTAGTGACCACTCTCAAGAAGTCTCTTCATCTCATGTATTGCTCTATATCTTGGTGCTATTGGCAACTTTTCAAATGGATACTTTGTAGTATGCATCTGACCACCAAAGAGAGCTTTAAACATCTCTCTGAAAGTTACTTTCAACCCTGTAAAAAGTTCCAATTTTACTGCTCTTTTTACAACTTGTTCAAACTTCTCCATACCTGTTTGTGGAGTCTGCCCCACATCAACCAATCGATAGTTCTGTTCACCTACATTTCTATTTTTAAACTCTTCTAAGCTCATATTATCCTCCTTATACCATCATCCATAGACCAGTCAAGGTCACATTGATTACTGCTAATGGCATCAATACTTTCCAACACAGCCACATCAATTGATCTGGTCTGATATGAGGCCAAGAGGCACGAACCCACAACATCAAGAAGAAGAAGAATGATACCTTTAGTATAATTGCCAATCCTCCTGGTATAAAGCCCCAAGAGTTAAATCCACCAAGGAATACAATTGAAGCCAAAAAGCCTATTGTAATCATATTGGCATACTCACCAATAAAGAACATTCCCCATCTCATACCACTATATTCAGTAGCATAACCAGCTACAATCTCAGCTTCATGCTCCAAAAGGTCAAATGGAGTTCTGTTTGTCTCTGCATATCCTGCAATTAAAAACAGAATAAATGCAACAGGCTGTTGCCAGATAAGCCAAGAGCCTATACCTTCACTTTGATAATTGTTAAAATCTATCAAAGACAAAGATCCTACTATCATAATAGGAGCCAGTATTGAAAGACCTGTAACAACTTCATAACTCAAAAACTGAATTGCAGTTCTAGCAGCTCCAAGCAATCCCCACTTGTTTTTCTGTGCCATACCAGCAAGTAAAGGACCATATAACCCTGCTGCCATCATACCAAGTACAAAGAGTATTCCAATATTCAAGTCTGCTACTATTGGTCTTACAGTCACTCCAAACAATTCAAATTCAGGAAGCAATGGTACAGCAGCAAGAGCTATAAATGCAGTAGCTGCTGTAATAATTGGTGCTATCATAAATATGAGTCTATTTGCTCCACTTGGTATAAAATCCTCTTTTGTAAAGAGTTTTATACCATCAGCTGCCAATTGCAACAGACCATAAGGACCAACATGCATAGGTCCTAGTCTTCTTTGCATAAAGGCAAGCACTTTTCTCTCCAAATAGGTACCAAAACCTGCCAAAGCAGATATGATTGCTAAAACCAATATCGCTTTGATGATTGTTCCTATGATATATCCATCCATCTTTACACCTTTTTGATAGTTACTTTAGCATATCGTCTGTCGCCAAAAAGGCTAATGACATCTTCAGCACTTCTAAAATCCGGAATCTCAACAATATCTCCACTCATTCTGTCATCTTCAACCACATCAAGTGTGAGTGAGCCATTCTCAAAAACAACTTCTACTCTCTCGCCCAACTCTTTGGCTCTTGCTGGAGATGCATAGAGTGCAAAAGCTTCAAATATTTGATGAGCTTTGTTAGTAAAGTCATTAAACTGTCTTTGTGGATTACATCTGTATGCAATCTCACCTTCAATAAGTGTATTATCATCAATTTTTGCTACATCAAAATCAACTCTATCTTGTGATATTGAAGTAAGTTCATATCCTCTAACTTCACTACCATCATTTAAGAAGCCATCTTTCAAATCATCAAAGCAGACTGCTTGGAATCCTTTCTCTACCGGCAAAGATGCAGTCCAGTCAATAGTGTATCTCTTGCCAAATCCCAAAGCATTCATCAAATCATTCAACTCATATCCACCATACTCCAAAGCCGCATTTGTAGGTACTACTCTTTTGTTCATGGTAGTCATTGTACCCTCTTGCTGATTGAGTGCTGGCATATCCAAATCACCATCTCCAAGAGCTGAGAGTCTAAAGTCACCGTTTTCATTGTAACCTACTACATAACCACTGCACTCATCATCCAAATCACAAATTAGTGATACACCCAATGAGTTTGATTTTGGTGGAATCATAGCCAGTTTCATACCACAGCTTTGCTCTACCAAAGCTATAAGAGCTATTATGTTTTTGTAGTTTGGATGGAAATAGAGATCCTCTCCTACCATTAATGCATAATTGCTCTTCTTTTTATTCATCTTTGCAAATGTATCTTCAAAGTTTACTGCATCTCCTCCGAGTCTCTCAACCAATAGATTGTGGTCATAAGTTACCTCTTTTGTCACCATCTTTGGAACTTTTTTGGTAACTTCTTTCTCTTTGCCACTCTCTTTGTCAACTACGATTTCAGTAACCTCTTCCATTACCTTCTCTTTGATTTTCTTGGTTCTTTCTTCGTGGAAAGAGCTTAGATAATCAACCACATCCGAAGGTAGTTTTGATTTGTCTGCAAAGAGATCCAGGATTAGATATAAAGCTGCCTCTTCATCACCCACTTTATGCTCAAAAGTCTCTACACTCTTGCCAAAAGTAGGAACAAGAGTATCTCCAACTGGATGGAAGTATATACCAGCTCCCTTATTCATCTTTTGAACATTATTGAATACATATCTGGCATTTGGATTATCATTTCTAAGCTTTGAGCCTAGACTTATTACAAAATCACTCTCTTGCATAATAGTTTTGAAATCATCTGGATATAGAGATTTACCAGATACTTTTGCATACTCATTCAAAAACTTCTGAAATGCTCTAGCTTCTGGGTTATAAAGCTTTATACCCAACTTCTCTTTGAGAGTTTGAAGCATTAGTGCCTCTTCATTTGTAATGGTTGAATTGAATCTAATAGTATCAGCCTTTTTCAATGCCTCTACTGCTTTGTTAAATGCCTCTGTATCTTTGGTAACATCACTATTTTCATAATCATATCCAAATCTACCTGCACCACAAAGAGATTGATAATTCCACTCATTTTTTACTCTAAATATAACCTCTTTTGGATTATCTATACTCTCAAATCTGGTCTCATAGTATAGATGACAACCACTGCTACAGTGAGCACAGGTTGCTGGAATATTTTTTAACTCCCAAGGGTTGGCTTTATATACAAAATCTCTCTCGGTCAATGCACCAACTGGACATACAGCCGTACACTCTCCACAATCTGAACAATTTGTATGCTCTGTACCATTGCTTGGGATAATAATAGATTTTTGCAACTTGTTCCACATTGCATAAGCATCTTTTGGAGTACTCTCTTTATACCCCTTATCTACAGCCGGTCCGCCTCTTGGACCAGTTTTGATGGCACTATCACCTATCATATCCTTACATACAGTCACACACCTTTCACATACGATACACAAACCTGCATCATAGTGAAGTACTGTACTCCAGTTTTTGGTCTCTCTTTTGGTATCTTGTATAGCAAAGTGTTGAGAGTCCACCTCAAGTTCAAGAGTATAATTCTGCAACTCACACTCACCATGCTGATCACATACGCCACACTGTAGAGGGTGGTTTACATCATACACCTCCATGATAGCTCTTCTTTCTTCAAGAATCTCTTCATTTTCGGTTATGATATTCATACCATCTTTTGCTTTGGCATTACAGGCATATACCCGTTTACCATCAGCCTCTACCAGACATATACGACAAGCAAGAGTGGGTGAACAGCGTGTTAGATAACAAATGGCAGGAATAAATATACCATTTGCTCTAGCTGCATTGAGAACATACTCACCCTCATATGTTTTACACTCTACACCATCAATGGTGATTGTGATCTCTTTTTTACTCATACTACTGCCCTGTCTTTTCTATTTTTACTTTGGTAAATCTATAAGAGGATAACGCAAAGCTACTTAATCCAATATCGAAAATCGGGTTAAGAGCTATGGTTCCTTTCAAAGATGTATCAATGCTAAACACTCTTTGGTAATCTATACCATCAATTGTGAATTTTACACTATCCCCATCACTCAATTTTGCAGCTATTGCAAATTGTGCAGAACCTCTCAAAGTAACTTCATTCTCTTTTAATTGTTCACACTTGCTTGTAAATGGGTTGAATGCTCTGCCACTGTTACATCTATATACAATAGTACCATCATAACTATCTATCTCTTGAGGCTCACTTGGCAATGAACCACTCTCACACTCAACCATATCAAGCTCATAACCTCTGTGTGATTTGCCAGTAACATCAAAATAGTCTGGTAAATCATCAAAGTTTATACTCTTAAATCCTTTCTTAGTTGGCAAAGATGGAGTAAACTCTATAATATATTCACTACTCTCACCAAGCTCTTTTGCAATATCAAGCAATTCATACCCACTGTATGGAAGAGCAGGATGTGTAGGCACTACCCTCTTATCTATAGATACAAATGTTCCCTCCTGTTGATTGAGTGAAGGCATATCAATATCACCATCACCCAATGCACTTAGAGTATAATCACCAGGTGCATTGTATCCGACTATATAACCACTAGCACTCTCATCCAATTCACAAATGAGTGATACTCCAAGAGTATTTGATGCAGGTGGTATCGCAATAAGATCAAAATCACTATACTTTTCAATAAGAGCTATAAACCTGGCAATATTCTCAACCTCAGGATGATTATAAAGATCTTCTCCCACTACCAAAGTAAATCTCTTTCTCTTCCACATTTTGGCTTTTAACTGTTCAAGCTCCTCTTCAGATACATTACTCTCTGCACTCAAATACCCAATATCAAGTGAATCCAAAAGAGATTTTATTGATTTATCCAAGCCATCTTTTTTAATCAAAGTATCCGCAAGCAGTGATACTACACCCTCTTCACTGCCAACTTCATACTTGATAAATTGAGTAACAAGATTTTGTATTCTATTATCCTCTATAGGGTGCAAATATACAACCTGAGCTTTTTCTCTTTTTACAGCACTGGTTATTGCATACTTTACCATTGGTGCATCATCATAAACTCTTGTACCAAGAATAACTACCATTTGAGACTTTTTGAGAGTATCCAGTGTAGCACCATACAATGATTTACCACTGACACTTGAGTATGCTTTCATAAACTTTTGATAACCTATAGCATCATCACATACAAGCCTGGCATCTACACTCTTTGCAATCTTTTGCAACAAAAGTGCCTCTTCATTGGTAATCATAGATGAAAATCTTATGGTATCTGCTCTTTTGAAGGCTTCAACAGCCTCTTTTAGTTTGTTACTCTCTTTTGTAGCAGTTCTGTTTTCAAAGTCATATCCAAATCTACCTGCCCCACAGAGTGAACTAAATTCAAAATCATTTGTTACTCTGTATATTTTTGGCTCCGGACTATCTATGCTTGTATGTTTGACATCATAATATAATTGACAGTGACTGCTGCAATGTACACAACTTGCTGGAATCTTATCAAGCTCCCAGGCATTTGAAGTGTATTTGAAATCTGTACTTACCAATGCACCAACAGGACATACTGCCATACACTCACCACACTCGGCACAATCTTCATCCTGTTTGACATTGATAATAGTAGATTTGTATCCGCCTACACTGATTTGCAAAGCTTCATCACCTACTATCTCATTACATACTCTGACACATCTTTCGCACATAATACAAAGAGATGGATCATAGCTGACAAATCCCCAGTTTTGCATAGGTCTGTGCTGATCTTTTGCGGCAAACTCTTGGGCATCTACTCCATACTCTAAAGTTTTATTTTGTAAATCACACTCTCCACTCTTGTCACATACACCACACTCAAGTGGGTGATTTACATCATAAAGCTCCATAATCTTTTGTCTCTCACGAAACAGAGCATCATTAGAGGTAGTAATATTGGCACCATCAACTGCTTTTTCCTGGCAAGAGAGTATCATACCATCTACTCCCTCTACCTCTACAACACACATACGACATGAAGCAATAGGTTCTACTTTGCTAAGGTAACACATAGTAGGTATATATATACCATTCTCTCTGGCTACCTCAAGTATTGTTTTACCCCACTCACTCTTTATCTTTTTGCCGTCAATGGTTAGTGTTATCTCTTTTTTCTTTACTTCATTCATATCACACCGCCACCATAGCTATATAATAGCATCGCATACATCTCTCTGCTTCTGCTATTGCCTCTTCGCCAGTAAATCCGAGGTTTACTTCAAGATTGTTATCTCTTCTCTCATCAACCTCAAGCTTCTGGCTTACATTTCTAGGAATACCTGGCATCCAACCTGTGATCTTCTCTTTTTTGTCATATACACCAAGCTTGTTTAAGTGATCTTCCATAATCTCTTCATCAGTCAATGATACTTTGCCATCATATATATATCTTGATATTACAGAAGCTGCCCTTTTTGCTTGACCTACTGCATTTACTATTGTCATTGGTCCATATTCACAATCTCCAGCTGCAAAAAGTCCTGGGCGACTTGTCATATAATCTCTACCATTTGTAAGGAGTGTATTCCAACTAGTAAGCTTTATATCCCACTCTTTTGGCAATAGTTGCAAATCAGCAGCTTGTGAAACTGCCGGTATCAACCAATCACACTCTATCTCAAAATTAGCTCCTTCTATCTTGACCAATTTTGGTCTGCCACCATCTGGATCTGGCTGAAGTTCATATCTATTTACTATTAACTTTTTGAGTTTATTATCTTCATCTACTATCCTCTCAATAGCTGAATGGAATATAAATTCAACGCCCTCTTCTACTGCTTCATGGTACTCTTCATAGGTAGTATTTCTAATAATAGTCTTCTCATCTCTTCTATATAGCATTATTACTTTTTTGGCACCCTCACGAATAGAGCATCTAACAACATCCATAGATGTAAATCCACCACCAACACACACTACAGTAGTATCTTTGAGTTCATTTGATGCAGGTGATCCTATGCCATACTTATTCCATAAGTTTACCTTATCAAGCATAGCTATAGCACCCCAGTAACCCTCCATATCTTCACGCTCATTTTCTGCACGAACCTTTTTGGAAAGTCTTGTACCAAATGCCAACAGTACAGCATCATACTCAGCATCTAACTCTTTGAGTCTATTGGCATCTACACGATGATTTGTATATACTGTTACACTCTCCAAAGATGTAACAAGCTCTATATCTTTGTTGTATTTATCTATTGGCATTCTATACTCAGGAACACCAACAGCAACCTCACCACCAAGTACTGGTAACTCTTCAAATATATCTACCTTGATACCCTCAAGTCCCAAATAGTATGCAGCAGTAAGTCCAGCCGGTCCTGCACCTACAATTGCTACCTTTTTACCATCATTTCTTGGTGGCTTTGGCTCTTGTGGATGTAAAAATCCCAATCCATGATCAGTCTCATAATCTGCTCCAAGCCTTTTGAGTTCCATAATAGATACAGGCTCATCAAGATTGGCTCTACGACAAGCATCTTCACAAGGGTGTGGACATACCCTACCACAGGTATGAGCTAGTGGCATAGTCTGTCTTGTTGCTACCAAAGAGTCTGTAAATACCATATCCCTAACACCCTCAATATATGCAGGAATATCAACATGGCTTGGACACATATCCATACATGGAGCTGTAACTTTGGCAATATAATTTATATCATTATCATAATCTTTTGATTTTTGAGCATTTAGGATACACTCATCAAATTGCTCCTTATAAAACTCCATCAAATCCAAAATCGGTTTTGGTACAGTTCTACCTATCTCACACTTTGATGTAAGCATCATAGTCTGAGATACCTCTTTTAGATGCTCCAAATCCTCAAAAGCACCCTCCCCTCTTGCGATTTTATCAAGTAGGTCATACAAGATTCGTCCACCCCATCTACCAGGAGCACATCTACCACACGCTTCAGAGTATTTTTGGTATTGGGCTGCATACTCCATAGCAAGTCTTACTGCATCTAACTCTTCAGTAAATATAGCTACACCATCCCAACCAATAAATGCTTTTGCAGGGGTAGATTCATCATAATGCTCAGGTAGTTTGAATGCAGACTCCTCCCACTCGCTGGGATCTTTACCCCTGTTGTCTATTCTCTCTCCACGCCAAGTAGAGAAGACTACCTTTGCCATCACTTAGCCTTTTTCTTGACCACGATTGTCCAATCTACTTCATTGAACTTGAGTGAATTCATCAATTCGTGGCCTTGCTCTTTGATAACATCAGCACTCTTTTGAATAGGAGAAAAGTCACCTATTTCAAACAAGAATATACCTACTTCACCATCTTTTAAATCGCTATCTATCAACTCAACCATTCTGCCATAAAAATCTTCGTGCAGGTGTCTTAAATCATATCGCTTCATATCTCTTTTCCTTTCTATAAACCAAACGGTTATCGGTCAACTTCACCAAAGACGATATTTGTGCTACCAATGATAGTAACGACATCAGCCAAATAGGTACCAGGTAAAATATCTTGCAATATTCCAGTATGGAAAAAGCTAGGAGCTCTACACTTGAGTCTGTATGCATATGGCTCCCCTTCTGAGCGTATAAAAAATCCAAGCTCACCTTTTGGTGATTCAGTTGGTGCATATACAGTACCTTTTGGTGGTCTCATACCCTGAGTTACCAATACAAAGTGTTGCATCAAAGCATAATTTTGTGTCATTATCTCCTCTTTTGGAGCAGAGATATACTTTGGTGCATGAGCCATCAGTTGTGAATCAGTCTGATGATACATACCAATAAGTTGTCTTAGGATTTTGATAGACTCTTTCATCTCTTCCATATAGAGTCTGTATCTTCCATAACTATCACATCTGTCACTGATTGGTATATCAAAATCAAGCTCACTGTATAACTCATACGGCTCTTCTTTACGAATATCATACTTGATTCCAGAACCTCTTAGCATAATTCCAGAACATCCCCAGCTAAGAGCCTGTTCTGGTGTAACTATACCTACATCTTCAAGTCTCATCTTCCAGATTCTATTTTCTGTAAGTAGATCTTCATAGAGTTTAATCTGCTCTGGAAGTCTATCTATAAAATCTGTCAAAGATGTCAGCCAACCATCTGGCAGATCCAGAGGTACTCCACCAATTCTTACAGCTGAGTGTGTAAGTCTGGCACCGCAATAATCCTCCATCAAATCCATTGCAAACTCTCTTTCACGGAATGCATATAGGAATATTGACATAGCACCAACATCTAGTGCATGAGTTGCCAAGAAAAATAGGTGAGATATTATACGATTGAGTTCAAGCAACATTGTACGGATAACTTGAGCTCTTCTTGGTACTTCAATATCAAGAAGTCTCTCTACAGATAGAGCAAATGCATAATTATTTGAAGTAGATGCAATATAATCTAATCTGTCTGTAGTTGGCAAAAACTCATTATATATCATATTCTCTGCCATCTTCTCTATACCACGGTGCAAATAGCCAATATCTGGAAGTGCTTTTACTACCTGCTCACCTTGAAGCTCAAGTATCAAACGCAACTGACCATGAGCTGATGGGTGCTGTGGTCCGAAGTTGATGACCATTGTATTATCATCTCTTTCGAAATTCAAATTCTCGAAAAAGGGTCTTAGTTTATTTGGATGTTGCATACTGACTCCTACTTTCTTTTATCAAGAGTTTTGTGTGGTCCTTTGTTGTAATTAACCAAGAACTGATCACTATACTCAATAGGTGTTTGTGTAGTATCTACACTATCTGGATCTGCTCCAAATGGAACCTCTTTGCCAACTCTAGCAAATCTTTGAGTATCATATCTATCTACTCTTGCTTGATCTCTAATCTCTGGCCCGATTACATCTCTATACTCTTTACCAAAGATCTTATCAACTTCATACCATGATGCAAACTCATCACCCTCTAATGGATAAGTTTTTCTTAGAGGATACCCCTCCCAATCATCTGGCATAATAATTCTCTTGAGATATGGATGATTGTTTACATATATACCAAACATATCATACATCTCTCTCTCAGCAAATTTTGCCATATCAAATAGTGGTACAATACTCTCAATAGCTTGATTCTCTTTGATTCTTGTAAGTACTCTTACTCTTTTTCTCTCATTGATATTTAGCATTTGATAAAATATCTCAAATTCACCATCTTGAGCAAGATAATCAATTGCACTAAGTTCACTACAGATTGTATATCCACAATCATCTCTTAGAGTCTTTAGAGCATCAATATTTGCTTCTGGCTCTATATGAAGTACCAATTGTCCAATCTCAACATAGCTATCCAGTAAATTTACACTCTTTGATACTGCATCTACTACAGCCTTGAAGTGTTCATCTTCTGGTTCCAATCTTGGTACTTGAGGAGCAACCCAAAATCTGTCTGTATATTTTGCCCTCTTTTGGACATTATCTTTTGGAGTATATTTTCTCATTAGACAAACCTCTGCTTTCTATTTTTTTTCATATCAGCATACTCTCGATTTATCTTCTTTTGAAGCATCATCATTGCATATTGCAAAGTCTCCGGTCTTGGTGCACAACCAGGCAGATATATATCTACTGGAATAATTCTATCAACACCTTGAACAGTAGCATAGGTATTAAACATACCACCAGTATTTGCACAACTTCCCATAGATATAACCCACTTTGGCTCTGCCATCTGGTCATAGAGTCTTCTTGCAAACTCTGCATGTTTTTTTGACAGAGTCCCTGCAAGTATCATTACATCTGCCTGTCTTGGAGATGCACGAAATATTACACCCATTCTATCAAAGTCAAATCTACTGGCTCCAGATGCCATCATTTCGATAGCACAACACGCCAAACCATATGTAAGTGGCCACAAAGAGTTGGCTCTACCCCAATTTATCAATTTATCAACAGTAGTCAAAGCTACCGGCAAACCTCCTGTTGAGGCATAATTTACTTGATGCTGTGCCATTCAAGTGCTCCTTTCTTCCATGCATAGATAAAGCCAATTGCAAGTAATACAATAAATAGTATCATCTCAGCAAATCCAAACCATCCGAGCAATTTAAAATCAATTGCCCAAGGAAACATAAAGATAATCTCCACATCAAACAGAATAAATAAAAGTGCTATTAGATAAAACTGCACAGAGATGCGACTTGGCTGTTTGTCTGGCTCAGGTCCGCACTCATATATTGAAAGCTTTAGCTTCTCCGTATCCAATGCTGCCAATCTCCGGCTAATAACCCTAGAGATATAGACAACAGCTGGAAATGCCACAAGTGTCAATGCAAAAAGTACAAAAACACCAAAATAGGGATGATCGGTCACCATATGTGTCATTATAAACCCCTTCAAAATTAGAAATAACTGTCCACAATGTGCCATATGCTAACCAAAAGTTGATTAAACTGTTTTGCACTCATTGGCTATTGGGATAAGCAAATCCAAAGTGTAACAAACAGAAACATAAAAAGAGTAACTTTTTTGATTATAAATCTAATATAACATCATAGTAGAGTATAATTCAATACTCAGCCAAAATATAAAAAAGGGTTATAATGGATCATATTGTATGGAGTATCAATCCTGTATTACTACATATAGGACCACTTGCAATACATTGGTATGGAGTACTTTTTGCCGGTGGTATATTTGTAGGAATGGCTTTGTTAAAGTATATATACAAACTAGAAAACAAAGACCCCCAAGAGGTTGATAATCTGCTTGTATATATAGTCGTAGGTATTATTGTGGGAGCTAGATTAGCTCATACTTTAATATATGAACCAGACTATTATCTATCCAATCCCATAGAGATTTTATATATATGGAGAGGCGGTTTAGCCAGTCACGGAGGATTGCTTGGTATGATGATAGCTGTATGGATATATTGTAAAAGATATAATGAATCATTTACATGGATTATATCAAGGCTCACAATTCCTGGAGCCATATTTGCCTCAATGGTTAGAGTAGGCAACTTTTTTAATTCAGAAATTTTGGGTAAAACAACCAATAGTATAACAGGTATAATTTTTAGTAGAGTAGATAATCTTCCAAGACATCCAGTACAACTCTATGAAGCTGTTGCATATGCTATTTTTGTTCCCTTTTTGTGGTATCTATACAAGAGATTTTCAACTCAACAATCTACTGCTATGTTACCTGGAATATTTTTGATTTATGTATTTAGTATCAGATTTATACTAGAATTTTTCAAGGTACAACAAGCCTCATACACCCTCTCAACTCCTTTGACAGTAGGACAACTATTGAGTATCCCTTTTATTTTAATTGGAATTATATGGATATGGTATGGGTTCAAGATAAAAAAAGAGAAAATTTAAGTAATTTTATAATAATACATCAGATACAACACACTAATTGAGATTAAAAAGTATCTCAGTTTTGCTTAAGAGATAAAATATTGTTTAATCCAAACTGAAAGTCCTATAAAATGGAACTTTTAAAGTTTGTGTACTTTGAAACCGAAGGTGATGTGCAATCTTGCACCACTATAGCCAACGCCAAAGGAATGTTGGAGTTCATCTAAGAAACAATACTAAAAATGAGGCAAAAGCTTCACCAAGACAATTAAACTCCCAACCCATACTTTACGCTAAAATATATATATGCAAAAAGATATAACAACAAAAGAGATAATCCAAAGTATCACTAAAGATATAGCTAAATATATACTTCATATCAATATAGATGATAATATCAAATTCATAGATAAAGAGTTAAAAAGAGTAGAAAAAAGAGAAGCTGATATTGTAGCCAAATGTAAAATATCAAATATAGACACAATACTACATATAGA
>JAMOSA010000252.1 GCA_027063325.1 Campylobacteraceae bacterium | reverse complement strand
GTCAAGATTGGCTCAAATGGGAGAGCTTATTAGCATGATAGCCCATCAATGGAGACAACCACTAAATAATCTATCTCTTTTAAACAATATCCTACTTATACAATATAAAAAAGGTAAGCTTGATGACAAGAGTATAGAGTATTTTAAGACAAACTCCAAAAGACAAATAGATTTGATGTCAAACACAATAGATGATTTTAAAAATTTTTTCAAAAGTGATAAGAGTAGAATCAAATTTGACATTAAAGATACCATAGAAAAGACTATCAAGATGACTCAACCAATATATGACAATAAAAACATCAAGATAGAATTGATAACAGATCCAAAAAGCAACTATGAAACAGAGGGTTTTCCAAATGAGTTGGCACAGGTAGTTTTAAATATAATAAATAATGCAAAAGATGCACTTATAGAAAATATGATTGAAAACAAAAGAGTAACCATAAAATTGATTGAACTGGATGAATATATAGAGATATCAATAGAAGATAATGCAGGAGGAGTTGATAACAGTATCATAGATAAAATTTTTGATCCATACTTCTCTACAAAAAAGAAAAAAGATGGTACCGGGCTTGGACTTTATATGTCAAAAATGATTATAGAAGATCATTTTGGTACAAAAATAGATGTAAAAAATTCACAAGATGGGGCAGTTTTTGTAATAAGGATTGCCAAGTAGTACAAACTGTACCTTTGTATGGTACAGTCTATATTACTATTTACGGCGAAGCTCTTTGATTCTGGCAGCTTTACCTTTTCTATCTCTAAGATAGAATAGTTTGGCTCTTCTTACTCTACCTTTTCTGATTACTTCTATACTCTCAATACTATCTGAGTATAATGGAAAGATTCTCTCAACACCAATATTATTGGCACCAATCTTTCTAACATTAAATGTTTTTCCTGTACCTTCACCTCTAATAGCTATACAGACACCCTCAAAGTTCTGCACTCTCTCTTTATTACCCTCTTTGATGCGTACAGCAACACGCACAGTATCACCTGCTTTAAATTCAGGAATGTTTTTACTCTCAATTTGAGCTTTCTCAAAATTCTCTATATATCTGTTTCTCATTCTTTTACCTTTGCTTTGCGGTATAAATCGGGACGAAAATACTTTGTCTTGTACAAAGCCATCCGCTTTTTGATAGCGGCGATTTTACTATGATTTCCCTTTAGAAACTCTGAAATAATCTTTTTATTGGCATATATATTTGGTTTTGTGAATGATGGTGCCTCTAACAAAGACTCTTCAAAGCTCTCCTCTTCCAATGATTTAATATTACCCAATACTCCATCAATATTTCTGCTTACTGCATCACAAACTAACATAGCTGGGAGTTCTCCTCCAGTTAATATGGCATCTCCCACACTAAATAGTTCATTGGCATACTCTTCAATTACTCTCTCATCAACTCCTTCATATCTACCAGAAACCAAAACTATATGCTCTTTTTTAGCAAGTCTTTTGGCATCATTTTGTCTAAATGGTTTGCCAACTGGAGTCAAAAAGATAATATGTACATTTGGATTTTTGGATTTGATATGATATAGAGTATCAAAAAGAGGTTGTGGTGTCATAAGCATACCAGCTCCACCACCAATCATAGCTTCATCTACTTTTTTGTATCTATTGTTACTAAAGTCTCTTGGGTTGTAGTAATCTATCTCAACAAGTCCACTCTCAACAGCTTTACCCATAATAGAAGCACTAAAGTATCCTTGGATAATTTGAGGAAAGAGTGTAACAAAACTAAACTTCATCAACTCGCTTCCAAAATATCTTTGGCATCTTTTACTAAAATAACTCTATTTTGGGTATCAACAGAGAGTATATATCTGGGTATATATGGAATAAGAAACTCTTTTGGCAAATTTATATCCTGAAGATTTTTTGAAGTTTTTACAAGTAGATAGTCAATATCAAGCATTCTTTGAATATCTGCTACACTACCTAATATCTCTTTATCCTCTTTTATACTACATCCAATTATATCAAACCAAAAATATTCATTCTCAGCTAAATTACAATTAGCAACTGTTTGCTCTTTATTACTGTATAGCTTTGTATTAGTTAGAGCTTTGGCATCTTCAAGATTATCATAACCACTAAAGTGAACAAGCCCTCTTTTGGGATCATAACTAGAGATCTCAAGTACTCCCCTTGAGCTTTCAAATCTTGCACCCTTTCTAAACTGTTCTGGGAAATCTGTATGGATATGTAGCTTTAAATCACCCCTCAAGCCTACAGTACGACCTACTTGGGCTATAAAAAACTTCTCTTTCATTCTATAGGTTTGATATTTATACGATAGTTTACTGCTCCTCTGGCTTTGCAACCAGAGATTACAGTCTTTATTGCACTTATCATCTTACCCTCTTTGCCAATGAGTTTACCAACATCTTGAGGATCAGTATAGAGTGTAATTTCATCATACCCCTCCTCAATATTAAAGCTCTCAATACGAAGTTTTTGAGGATACTTAACAATCAGTTTGGCATATGATATGATAAAGTCTTGTACCATATAGAGATTATTTTGAAGTTATCTTTTTTACTGTAGGTGTCATTTGAGCACCAACACTTAGCCAATAGTTAAGTCTCTCTTCATCAATTTTGATAACTTTCTCTTTGCTAACTGGATTGTAATATCCTATAGACTCTATCCAACCACCATCTCTTCTTTTTCTACTATCTGTAACTACTACTCTGTAAAATGGTTTCTTCTTTCTACCCATACGAGTCAATCTAATTGTTGTCATATCTATTCCTTTTGTCTTGATTTTCAAAGTTCTGACAACTCCCTTTGACGGTGAGGGGACTCATCAAAACTTTTTTGGAGTTGGATTATACCAAAAAACTTTTAAACAATACCATATCAAATATCTTTAGTAGCTGTATCATCCTTTTTATACTCAATTTCTGGTACCTTTTCAAGATATACAGATTGTGAAGGAAATGCAAAAGAGCTACCATTGTTTTGAACTATTTCCATTATTTTTATATTTACATCTTCTCTTATTCTAAGATAATCAGCCCAATTTGCTGTAACAGTGAATGTATATACAAAAATACCCAAAGAGCTATCATTAAACCTGTCAAATCTTACAAGCATTGTAGCATCTTGGCAAATTTCAGGGTGATTTTGAAGCATTGTTTTTATATCATTTACAATATTTTGAATCTGAATTGGTGTAGTATCATAAGTAACTCCTATTACCATCTTGATACGCCTGATGCCTCTTCTTGAGAAATTCTCTATATTACTGTTTGCTACTATTGAGTTTGGCACTACTACAATGGATTTTTCAAATGTTCTTATCTTTGTAGTACGCATTCCAATATCTTCTACTACTCCTTCTGCACCACCAACCTTAATCCATTCACCAATTTTTATAGATTGATCCAGCATAATAGCAATAGATCCAAACAAATTAGCTGCTGTATCTTTAGCAGCTAAGGCAAATGCCAAACCGCCAAGTCCTAGTGAAGCTACAAATGCTGTTACATTTATACCAAAACCATACAAAAGTGCAATAAAACCAATTGCTACTATCAAAATCCTTACAACTCTTACTATAAAATTACTCAATTCATGAGAGAGAGTTCCTGTAGCATTTGCATGTTCGTGCAGTGTCTTGTTGAGTGCTGGTGTAAATCCATACAAAATCCAAAATATATCAATTGTAAGCATAGATGAGAGTAGATTTTGTGTAAAGGTATTATTTATAAATGTAAGTTGAAAAAATAGATCAATACCTATTATTATAAACAGAAACTCCAAAGGTGCCTTAAAACCTCTAATAATCATATCATCAACTTCTGTATCACTCTTTTTGGCAAAATAGAGTAAAATAGAAGTAACATATTTTGTTAAATATTTTCTAAGAACCAAGAAGAGTAAAAATATAACAATTGCCGCTATTAAGTTGGCAATAGGAATTGAGAATATTGTATATGTAAAAAATACTCCATATTCACTCTTGTAAAGTTCATTAATAAGTGGCTGAATGGCATTGAATATATCTCTATCTATATAATCTAATAACTCTTTACTTGATTGAGAGACTTTTTGAAGTGCAAATGTTGTATTATTTTCTACTACTACATGCAAAGTAGAATTTGTATCAGCCATCTAAGCTCCTTTTGCTTTTATTCGCTATAATAGGGTAACTGTTTTTGAATTATAAATTATCAATCTATTATATCAGAAGGGTAGTAAAATTAATTATGTTTAGATATTTTCATATTTTGCTTCTTGTAACTCTATTTAGTAGCTACAGTTTTGGGTATTGGGTATATGAGTTGCGTTCTCCTCTACTTGGAAGATTGGGCAAGGTTACAATTTTGCCAAATACAAAAAAGGGTAACAAATATAGAGTTGAGATCAAACTTGAGAGTACTGGAATTGCGGCATTTATGGCACACAATCGTCGTGAAAAATATATATCAGAGGGTAAAATACACAAAGGTTCATATCAGACAAAAAGAATGAAAGTAAGGCACAAAAGCGGAAAATTAAATCAGGTTGATGAGTATAAGTTTGATTATAGAAGAAACCGTATAAAAAGACACAAAATTAGATGGAAGAGGGGCAAAGTAGATAAAGATTTGACAGATTATTTGAAATATTTTACTACCATGGATGCAATAGCACTATACAAAAACATTATTATACCACTTTCAAAACAGAATAACTCTTGGAGAAGAAGTTATCTTGTAGCCGGTATGGAAAAATCAGGTGGCAGAGTAATTGTTACTGTACCTGATAAAAAAAGAAAAGAGTATGAACTAAAAAAACTTGGCATAAAGAATGCCCAAATTGTAATTTTAAGCTCTCCTGGAACTATTTTGAAGAAGAAAAACAGAGAGATGATATTAGCAATCAACCAAGATGGAGTTGTATTAAAAGGGCGTATTCCAAATATGCCAATAGTAGGCAATGTCTATATAATTTTAACTCAACACAAAAGTATAACAAAAAAATAAAAAGAGGAAAAACAGTGATACTAATAGCAGGACCATGTGTAATTGAGAGTAGAGACAATCTACTAAAAACAGCACAGAGTTTAAGTGATATAGCCCAAAAAGAGGGTGTGGATTTCTATTTCAAAGCCAGTTTTGACAAAGCAAACAGAACATCTATCGAGAGCTTCAGAGGACCTGGAATAGAAGAGGGATTGAGACTACTTCAAGAGGTAAAGAATAGTTTTGGATACAAGATACTAACAGATATTCATCTACCCGAACAAGCAAGTATGGCATCTGAAGTTGCAGATGTGTTGCAAATACCTGCATTTTTATGCAGACAAACAGATTTGTTGGTAGCTTCAGCAAAGACTGATGCAGTTGTAAATATCAAAAAGGGGCAGTTTATGGCACCTGCTGCTATGAAACACTCAGTCAAAAAGGTGCTTAAAACCAGAGGTTGTACCCAAGATGTATCATATGAAGTATCAAAAGAGTATGGTGTATGGCTAACAGAAAGAGGCAGTAGTTTTGGTTATGGCAATTTGGTTGTAGATATGCGATCTCTGCCTATAATGAGGGAATTTGCTCCGGTCATATTTGATGCCACACATTCAGTTCAAATGCCATCAAGTGGTGGAAATACTACAGGAGGTGAGAGTAAATTTGTCCCATATTTAGCCAAAGCAGCTATAGCTGTTGGTATTGATGGACTCTTTTTTGAGACACACTTTGATCCTTCAATAGCACTCAGTGATGGTCCAAATATGATAAAATTACAAGAATTAAGAGATCTGTTGCCAAAACTTGAAGCAATAGACAAATTAATATAAAAGGAGTAGATTTGAATATAGTAGAGGGCAGTTTACAGGTAAACCCAAATAAAAAAGTAGCAATTATATCAGCCAGATTCAACCATTTTATTACAGACAGATTGGTTGAGGGAGCAAAAGATGCCTACAGCAGACATGGCGGAGATGCCAAGAGTCTTGATCTCATACTGGTTCCTGGAGCCTTTGAGATACCATTTGCACTTGATAGAGCATTAGATAGTGGCAAATATGATGCTGTTTGTTGTTTGGGTGCTGTAATCAGAGGGGCAACACCACACTTTGATTATGTATCAGCTGAAGCTACAAAAGGTATTGCAAATGTTACACTCAAATATCAAAAACCTGTATCATTTGGAGTATTGACAGTTGACAATATTGAACAAGCTATTGAGAGAGCCGGAACAAAAGCAGGAAACAAGGGTGCTGAAGCAATGGTAAGCTTGATTGAGATGATAAATCTGTATGAGGAATTATCCTAATGGCTACCAGACACCAGGCAAGAAGAGCAGTTATTGGATTGCTCTATGCTTATGATTTAGGCAACAAGGGTATTACCAAATATAGTGAAGATATATTAGAAGAGAACAAAATTAGAAATAGACAAAGAGAGTTTTCACTAAGACTCTTTAATGGTACAGTTGAGTATATAGATATATTGGATGAAA
>JAMOSA010000251.1 GCA_027063325.1 Campylobacteraceae bacterium | reverse complement strand
CACCTCTTAGATCACCTGTTGGCAATGCTTTTGCAAGAGGTCCATAGAATGCAAAATCTCCACCTGTCTCTTTTGCTGCTTTTGCAGCATATGGGTCATATTTTACATTAAATCTCCACTGAGTCTCTTTACCATCAACAACTGGCCATTTGAGTCCTCTAACTTTGTGATATACATCAAATGGAGCAAGGTCATGTCCATGTCCTCTACCAAATGAAGCATACTCTTCAAAGAGATATTTATGAATAAAGAATCCATACCCTTTCCACTCTTTGCCATCACTACCAATTACACCACGACTATCTCCACGGCTATCTGTATCATCAAAGCCTTGTGCTACAGGATCATCTAGTGTATATTTTTTAGCTCTATCATTTGCATAAAGGATTTCAAACATAGTAGTATCTGGCTTATATCCCATCTTGTAAGCAGCTTTTCTTACATCTGGAAGTTTTTTACCATTTCTTAGAGTATATGGACCCCATAGATCATCTACAGTAAATCTCTTTGATAACTCTACCCACTGCCAAGTATCACTCATAGCATCACCTACAGGAAGTACCTGTTGTCTCCAGTGCTGAGTTCTTCTTTCGGCATTACCATAAGCTCCCCACTTTTCATAGATCATTGCACTTGGTAGTACCAAATCTGATACTTTTGCAGAAATTCCTGGATATCCATCTGATGTTACAATAAAGTTATCCATCTCTCTAGCTGCTTTAATCCAGTGGTTGGCACTAGCACTATCTTGATATGGGTTACATACATTCACCCATGCAAATTTTACAACACCATCTTCAATATCTCTATGAATTTTCATAATGTGCTGATTACCAACAGGATTTAGAGTACCCTCTGGTATATGCCATTTCTTCTCAGCAATTTTTCTATGCTTAGGATTTTTTACCATCAAGTCTGCAGGTAATCTGTGACAGAATGTTCCAACCTCTCTAGCAGTACCACAAGCACTTGGCTGACCAGTTAGTGAGAATGCTCCATTACCTGGTTTTGCTTGTTTATTTAGCAAGAAGTGTACATTATAGCTTAGTGTATTTACCCAAGTACCTCTTGTGTGCTGGTTCATACCCATTGTCCAGAAAGATACTACTTTTCTATCTTTTTCTATATATAAAGCTGCTAAAGCTTTAAGTTTGTTTTTAAAGCTCTCGATATCTTCGTTTGGATCGCCTTTTGCAATCTTGGCAACATAATCTAGTGTAAATGGCTCAAGAGACTTTTTATACTCTTCAAAAGTAATCATCCAGTGTGCAAGAGTACCTGGAGTATTTTTCATAACATCACCAGCTTTGTATCCATAAGGCTCTAGTGCAGGACCCTCTTTTTCAGATACAACTTTTGACATCTCTTTTTTGATTGTCTCCATCTCTTTTTCGGTATATTTTCCCTCTTTTAGAGATTTTTCACCAGCTCTTCTCATACCATATCCAAGGTTTGGACGACCTACTGTAAATACAATATGCTTTTTGACAAAATCCCAATCAATTGCATCTGGGTGATTATATACAATCTCTCTTGCTACATAGTTCCATAGAGCCAAATCTGTCTGTGGAGAGAAAATTATCTCAATATCAGCCAAATCTGAACATCTGTGTCTGTATGTAGAGATATTTACTACTTTTACTCTTTCTGGGTTAGATAGT
Organism: Campylobacteraceae bacterium; assembly: GCA_027063325.1. Lineage (GTDB taxonomy): Bacteria > Campylobacterota > Campylobacteria > Campylobacterales > Sulfurovaceae > Nitratifractor. The sequence goes on along the minus strand of JAMOSA010000251.1, from coordinate 5,131 downwards.
TTTCTATCTGTAACTCTTGACCAAAGAATTGGGTGCATCTCTGCCATATTAGCACCCCATGTAACAATAGTATCAGTAATTTCAATATCATCATAACAACCACTTGGCTCATCTATACCAAATGTTTGATAGAAACCAACAACTGCTGATGCCATACAGTGTCTAGCATTTGGATCAATTGCATTTGAGCGGAAACCAGCTTTCATCATCTTTTGGGCTGCATAACCCTCCATGATTGTATATTGACCAGAACCAAATACAGCAACTCCTTCTGGACCACTCTCTTTGAGAGCTTTTCTGATATGCTTTTCCATCTCATCAAAAGCTCTTTTCCAGCTAACTGGCTTGAATTTACCTTTTTTATCAAATTCACCCTTCTCATTTACTCTAAGAAGAGGAGTCTTTAATCTATCTGCTCCATACATAATCTTTGCATTAAAGTATCCTTTAATACAGTTAAGACCTCTATTTACTGGAGCGGCTGGGTCACCCTTGACTGCAACAATTTTGCCATTTTTTGTAGCCATCATGATACCGCAACCAGTACCACAGAAACGGCAAACTGCTTTGTCCCAACGCCAACCATCTTCACCTTTAGCAGCGGCTGCTTTTACTTCAGATGGAACACTAATACCAACAGCACTTGCAGCAGCGGCGGCTGCAGAACTCTTTAGAAAATCTCGTCGATTCATTCCCATTCTAACCTCCTGTATTGTTACGGGATAGCTTGATTGTAACTCTTTGAAACTTAAAGAATATTGATATATATCAATACTAAATATTTTTTACAATCTGCAGTTATATAAAAAGTTGTTATATAACTACTATAAAAAGTACTTTTTTTGAGGGTTATGGAAAAATTTTACTATTTATAACAATAAATTTACTATATTATCAATTTTGCTTAAAAATAATCATCTTTTGGTTATTGTGTAGATTTTACTCATCTATTTCCATTTTTATTGTGTTAAAGTTCTATCAGATGCAAATAAAGTTTGATTTATATCAATGGCAGTATAACTGTTTAATGAGTATAATCAAATATAGTTTGAATAAAAAAGAGGTGGTATAACTTATGCAAGATGAATTACTATATATGATGCAAAATAGCTTTCCAATGACTAAAAAACCCTTTAAAGCACTAGCAAATGAACTAGGAGTATCAGAAAAAGAGGTATTAGATACTGTTCAAAGATTAAAAGAAGAGAAGATTATAAGACAAACTTCAGCTATTTTTGATACCAAACGACTTGGTTACAGTTCATCATTGGTAGCTTTTAAGGTTGATGATATACAAAGAGCATCTGAGATTATCAATAAACACCCAGGAGTTAGTCACAACTATGAAAGAAACCATGAATTTAACTTGTGGTTTACTCTAGCTGTACCACCTGATTCATCATTGGGGCTTCAAAAGACAATTGATATACTAGCCCAAATAACAAATGCAAAAGAGGCTATTGCTCTACCTACAATCAAAATGTTCAAAATATCAGTAAAGCTTGATACAACAGGCAAAAAAGCAAAAAAAGAAAAAGTTGTCAAACAGAAAAAGATTGATATTGAACTTACACCAAAACACTATGCTCTAATTAGAGAGATCCAACATGATATACCCATAGTCTCTGAACCTTTCAAGGAGTCAAAAGATAGACTAGGACTTAGTTATGAAGAGTTTTTTGAATTGGCAAACTCACTAAAGGAAAGTGGTATAATGAGAAGGTTTGCTACCATACTCAACCATAGAAAAGCAGGTTTTACAGCAAATGCAATGAGTGTATGGAGTGTACCTGAAGAAGCAGGAGAAGAGATAGGCAAAAAGATAGCCTCTTTTAGTGCAGTAAGCCACTGTTACCTCAGACCAAAATATCCAAACTGGCCATATAATCTGTTTGCTATGGTTCATGCAAAATCTCAAGAAGCGTGTGATGATATTATAAAAGAGATAGCTCAAGAGGTAGGTTTAGATGATTATGCAAAACTCTATTCAACAAAAGAGTTTAAAAAACAAAGAATTATATACTTTGATCCTGCATTTCATGAGTGGGAAGAGATGGCACAACTTGGCATAGATTAATTACCAAAATTATTAAATATACTCAAGGCTAAAGGCTTTAAGCCTCTTGGGACTATAAAGTTCAAAGTATGCAAGTTCAATTATAAATAGTCCCATTTATGCAAAATTAAAATTGGGTATAATCACACTATCTCAATAAAAGGATAGCAGTATGAGCAATAAAAGAGTAGAGCATTTAGAAAAAATAAAAGATGCCATAAGCAGTGCCGAACTTAGCGAAGAGGAAAAAAGCAACTCATTTAAACATATTGAAGAGTGGTATGAAGAGGATAAAGCATTTGGAACTTTATATTCAAAATTGTCTGAAATATCACCAAAAGTAGAAGCTATATTGGCTGAATTGGGATTGATTTAGAAAGCAAACCTTTTGGGGCAAACCCCCAAAAGATAAAAGATTAATTAAAGAGCAGTTACATTCTCAGCCTGAGGACCTTTAAGCCCCTGACCAATTTCAAAAGTTACCTTCTGACCCTCTTGCAAGGAAACTCTTCCACCGTGTGGATTATTTACTTGTCTAAAATGTACAAATACATCATTTCCACCATTATCTTGTTGAATGAAACCATAACCTTTTTCATCATTGAACCACTTAACTGTTCCTTGTACTAGTTCTGCCATTGTTATACCTTAATATAAATAGATTTACACTTAAAAAAGCGGAATCAAAATTTCGGAGAGTCTTTCGGGTCTAGCGGAATAACACAAATTTGAAAAACACGCATAACACACCAAGATGAACTCGAACCTCATCTCTCTTCAGGAATCATTATAGCTGTAAAAGATTCAAAAAGCAAGTAAAAACAGCCAAATATCACATATTTTATATATTTGACTATTTTATTACAAAAATAACCATACTATATGATCTCTTTGAGAGCCTGATGTACCATAATTGCCTGTTTATGCTCAGCAACATCATGACACCTAATAATAGTAGCACCTCTATCTATGGCACTTAGATGTATAGCCAAAGTACCTGGCAATCTTTTATCTATGGGAGTTGGAATAATATGATCTATCATAGATTTTCTACTAGCTCCAATTAGGAGTTGGCATTTATGTTTTAAAAATGTAGAGTGGTGTTTGAGTAGCCTTAGATTATCTTCTAATCTCTTTCCAAATCCAATTCCTACATCTAAGACTATTTGATCTTTTGATAATCCCATATCTATACATTTAGATATTCTGTCTGCAAAAAAATTATCAACTTCATCTATCACATCCTCATAATGGGGATTTAGCTGCATAGTTTGTGGAGTCCCTTTCATATGCATGATACAAAGCTTTGCATTATACTCATTTGCTAGTGATATAACATTTTCATCTGTTGCACCTGTAATATCATTGATAAATCCAAATCCACAATCCAATGCTCTTTTGATAACAACAGGTGTATAGCTATCTATACTAAAAAGAGCCTCTTTGTATAGTGATTTTTTGTATATCTCTTCTAAAATAGGCTCTACTCTACTCAACTCTTCAGTGCTATCTACTGCTATTGAACCTGGTCTTGAAGAGACTCCACCTATATCTATAATAGTAGCCCCATCTTCTATCATTTTTGATATAGCATCTATAGCTTTGGTACCTTTAAATCTACTACCTTCATAAAAACTATCACTATTTGCATTAACAACACCCATTATCTCTACAGGATATTTTGGCATAGCTTCAAGCCAATCTTGTAAATACTTTGCAAACTCCTTTAATCCAAATGGTTGAGAGAGTTCTTTTTTTGAGAGTATTTCAAGTTGTTTTCTATTTGCTACCAATATAGAGTCAACCTTTTTATTTTGACACACAACAGTACCTCTTGGAACTGCAAGTTCAGCTCCTATACTCAAACAATCTTGCTTTAATATGTTTGCTGCTGGGGTCTTTAACTCTTTGATATAAAATATATAATTATCCATCTTTTTTGAGATTATCTCAATACCACCTCTTTCGACACCCAATTCATAAAGAGATCTGCGATAATCAATATCTTTATCAAGCTGATATATATACATAGAAACTATCCCTTTTTTGAAACTTTTTGTTTGAGTAGATTAAGAAGTAAGGTATTTAGTGCGAACTCTGCTACAGTACCTCTATCAAGAGCCAAATAGAGATTTTTGATCTGCTTTAGAGTCTTATCATCTATATTGTATCTATCACTTTTTATAGCCTCTATTGTAATTTTTTGCAAAAGCTTCTTTGCATCTTCTATATCTACTCTTTTATGGTTTTGCATAAATTCATACAATATATTCATATCCAGTTTATCTATATCAAATGGTAATTCAATATCCTCTTTATTACTCTCATACTGAGTTACTGGAAGTCTTGAACGAATAGTAGGGAGTATCATCGATTTGGTAGGAAATATCAGTATAAACTCTTTGTTTGATGGTGGCTCTTCGATAATCTTTAGTAGCTTGTTTTGAACAACTTCGCTAAAATTGTCTGCTCCAAGAACCAAAATAACCCTCTTTTCATTACTGATATAAGCCTTTTGAATAGCCTCAAGAGCATCAGATACCAAAAAATTGCCATCTTTTATGATAGAGTAGATAAGAGCATCTTCATTTAATGCCAATTCTTGAAGCTTATATAATAAACTCTCTTTCTCTTTTGATACAATAATCTGACTTTGGAGCCGTATCATTCTTCTATATCTATCTCACCAAAAAGTGTTGCTTCTATGGTTTTGTTAAATAGTTTGTACAGCTGAAGCAGTTTGATATCCAGCAAAGAGTCACTGCCAGATAGATAAAAGCTCCCAGGTAATTGTTCATCTACAAGCCACAAGAAGTTACCATCATCTCTAAAAGCAAACTTTGCATATGGATAGTTCCCCTCACCTATATACCATATAAAGTAGCCTTGTGGATAAGATATAGAGAGCATATCTTCAAGCAAATCTATATCTTGATTTCTCTCAAATCTATCAAGATGAGGAAATAGTGTATCAAGATTGTATATTGGCAAAAATGGTCTCTCATTGGCAGGATCATTTATATGACTAAGAATATATTGGCTATACCACTTTCGGCGTGAATCTGTCAAAAGTAG
>JAMOSA010000250.1 GCA_027063325.1 Campylobacteraceae bacterium | reverse complement strand
CAACACTTTGCATATTTATACTACGAGGATTTTTTAGAGCATTTTTGATTGCACTTTTGGTAATCTCATGAAATACAATACGAGGCAATTTGGTAGGATCTTTGCCTATAGCTTTGGCTATATGATACCCTATTGCTTCTCCTTCTCTATCCTCATCTGTTGCTATATATATCCTCTCAGCCTCTTTTGCCAGTTTTTTCAACTCTTTTACAGTAGCACTAGCATCTCTTGGTACTGTATATTTGGGTACGAAGTTACCCTCACTATCTATACTAATACCAAAACTACTCTTTGGCAAATCTCTTATATGCCCCTTGGAAGCTACTACCTTGTAATCTTTGCCCAAAAAACTACCAATTGTTTTTGCTTTTGCTGGAGATTCAACTATTATCAAATTCTTCATAAGTTTCCTGCTCAAATTTTTTTGCCATTTTAGCACAAATTGGTATCAATAATTAAAAGATATAACTTTTATATACAACAATTTTTATCAATTACTAATTTTTATGGTATAATTCCATTGATGGGTTTAACCCTTGCTTTGGTACAATCTCGCCAATTATTATATATTAAGGATAAATTATGAGTGATAGAGTAATAATATTTGATACCACCCTAAGAGATGGCGAACAAAGCCCCGGGGCTTCTATGAATACAGAAGAGAAGATCCAAATAGCCTCTCAGCTTGAAAAGCTTGGAGTAGATGTAATAGAGGCTGGTTTTGCAGCTGCTAGTCGTGGTGATTTTGATGCCATAGACAAAATCGCCCAAAGAGTTACAAAATCTACTGTATGCTCTTTGGCTAGAGCTATTGAGAGTGATATAAAAAAAGCAGCAGATGCTATCTCAAAAGCTCCCAAAAAAAGGATACATACATTTATAGCCACAAGCCCCATACATATGGAGTACAAACTACATATGAAACCAGATGAAGTGATAAAAAGAGCCATTGAGGCTGTAGAGTATGCCAAAACATTTACAGATGATATAGAGTTTAGTTGCGAAGATGCTGGACGCAGTGATATGGCATTTCTCAAAGAGATAATAGATGCAACAATTACAGCTGGAGCAACTACAATAAATATACCAGATACTGTAGGTATCCTAATGCCACAAGAGGTAGCATCTCGTATCAAAGAGTTGTATGAATTTATAGGCAACAGGGCTATAATATCTGTCCACAACCATAATGATTTGGGATTGGCAGTAGCCAATTCACTCTCTGCAATACTTAGTGGTGCAAGACAAGTAGAGTGTACTATTAATGGTCTTGGCGAAAGGGCTGGTAATGCAGCCTTAGAAGAGATAGTAATGGCCCTAAAGGTACGCAAAGATATATTTGACTCTATAGATACAGCTATAAATACTACCGAAATATATCCAACTAGCAGACTAATAGCCTCTATTACAGGTATAGAGCCACAACCAAACAAAGCAATAGTAGGCAAAAATGCTTTTGCACACGAAAGCGGCATACACCAAGATGGAGTACTCAAAAACAAACTAACCTATGAGATATTCTCACCATCTGATATTGGACTAGATACTACAGATACCCTAATACTTGGCAAACACTCAGGCAGAGCTGCATTTAGCAACAAACTCAAAAAGCTAGGCTTTAGCCTAACCAAAGATGAGATTGATGAAGCATTTGTACGCTTCAAAGAGTTAGCAGACAAGAAAAAAGAGATCTATGATGATGATCTCAGAGCCATAGTTACAAGCCAAATGACCAATATCAAAGCCAAGTATGAATTGGTCTCTTTGCAGCTTATGGATTCAACTGGTGGAGTACCAAGTGCAGCTGTAAAGATTCGTGATGACAAAGGTGTAGAGATAATAGATGCAGGTATTGGAGATGGCACTATAGATGCTATATTCAAAACCATAGATCGCCTCACAAATCAACACGGCAGATTGATGGATTACAAAGTAAAATCAGTATCCCAAGGCAAAGATGCCTTAGCCAGTGTGACTGTACAGGTAGCCTTCAATGATGATGAACCACCAGTAATTGGTCACGGACTCAGCATCGATACAATGTTAGCCAGTGCAAAAGCATATCTTGGAGCATTAAATAGCTATCTATCGATGGCAGGAATGTTTAAAAAGAGAGAAAGTGGAGTAAAAGTATAAAAAGCAATTTGATTTTTTCAGTTTTTTTATGTATAATTTCGCTTGAGTGTTGTATGCATACACTTAGTCAAACACAACAAGACATAACAAGGAGTTTATAATGGCAACAACAAAAGAAGCCGTAGCAAAGCTATATGTAGCATTTTTCAACAGGGCACCAGATGCAGCTGGATTGGAGTATTGGGTAAACAAGGTAGAAAAAGATGGCTGGAGCCTAGAGCAAATCTCTCAGAGTTTTTTTGATCAAGATGAAACCAAAGAGAAATATCCAGACACACTGACTACAGCTCAATTTATCAATGCTATATATAACAATCTATTTGGTAGAGATGCAGATGATGAAGGATTGGTATATTGGGCAAAAGAGATTGACAGTGGCAATATCCCAAGAAGCGAAATGATAATAGCAGTTGTTAATGGTGCTCAAGATACAAGCCTTGGCAAAGATAAAACTATTTTGGAAAACAAAGCTGAAGTAGCATTAGATTTTGCTGACTCTGGTCTAAATGATCTAGAAAAAGCAAAAAGTATCATGGAAAACATAACAGCAGACCCATCTACAGTTGAGAGTGCAAAAACTCAAATTCAAATCTGGGATGATGCTCTACACTCATTTAGTCTAACTAATGAAAAAGATACAATAAAGGGTACTGATGCCAAAGATACAATAACAGGAACATTTGATAATTTTCAAGCTGGTGATACAATAGATGGAAAAGATGGTTATGATACACTCAAACTTACTGGTATAAATGGTACTACTGGACAAGCTACTGTAAAAAATGTAGAAAAACTTGTATTGGGTGTTACAGGAGAGTCTCATATCAACTTTGCTGATTTTGATAAATCCATAAAAGATGTAGAGATTACTGCTGGTGCAAATATAACTTTGGGAAGCGATGGTAACGCAACTACAACAAAAGATAAAATAGACAATATTCTTGAGACACTAAAGATTAATTTAGGTGTTGCTGATAAAACAGTTACATTAGATTATGATTCAAGTGTAGTTAGTGGCAATAATGATACACAAAGTTTTATTGTAGATACTAACAATAAACTTACATTAGAAGCTAATGGTATTGAAAACTTCAAAGCTACTATCAATAAAACTGAATCTAATTTGGAAATTAAAAGTAATACAATAAAAGATGTCAAAATCGATGGAGCAGGTGGATTAAAAACCCTAAAACTAAATACTCTAATTGATAGTGTAGATTTATCTGGATTGAAAGGTAAGTTTGGAACAGATGTTGCTAATCCAGTTGCAACAATGGATATTAATGCCAAAAATATAACAACTGGTGATGGAAGCAATTTTATAGATGTAAATACTAAAAATACACAAACTTTAAAGACTGGCGATGGAGATGATACAATTAAATTAACTGACTCAAAATTAAAAACTTTAGATGTTGATAATGGTAACAATACGATTATGGTATCAAGTGTTGCTACAACTATCAACGCTGGTAAAGGTGATGATAAAACTACTGTAGATAATGCCAATGCAAAGATTGATACACTATATTTGGGTAATGGTAATAATGAGTTAAAATATACTGCTGATGGTACAGTATCCAAAATCTATAGTGGCAGTGGTACTGATGATATTACAATAGCAAAAGGGACAACAGAGGTAAAAACTGGTGATGGTGGCGATACTATTAGACTAAAAGCCGCCGATGCAATAGACTCAAATCCAACGATAGATGGTGGAGATGGTAGTGATACTCTTGATGCAAAAGAAAATGATATTGATGCTGATTTAGATTTAAGTAGTGCTACAATAAAGAGTATAGAGACAATTCTTCTAAAAGATGACTATGCCAATAAATTAACTATAAAACCTATTGATGGTCTTAGTAAAATTACTGGCTTTAAAGATGGTGGAAAATTAGTATTAAAAGGTTCTCAAGCATGGGCGAAAGTGGCTAATGCCAATGAAGTTGATCAAGCTGGTGAATTTCATCTATGTGAAGATAATGAACAAAAAGAAAAATTAACATACTTTGATAGTGCTATAGGAGAAGTTCAAACTATTACACTTGAAATAAATAGTGATGCTGATACTCCTGATACAGTAGAATATGAGAATAACGATATTTTTATTACTATAGCTTAATTCATATATATTCCCAAGCTCCTGCTTGGGACTTCCTATCCAAAACTCATCTGATACTTATTTAGTAAAACAAATAGAGGTAGAATGGATTTAGCAATAATATATATACTACTGTAAATATCTCTTTAGCCTCTCAACTCCCTCTTTTAGGTGTGATATATCTTTGGTGTATGAGAATCTGACAAATCTATCTGTTTGGTGTATGCCAAAATCTATACCTGGTGTTATGGCTACTTGGATATCTTTTAGTACTCTATTTGCAAACTCCAATGAATTATTGCTATATTTGGATATATCACACCATAAATAAAAGGCTCCCTCTGGTTTGGTTTGTATATCAAATAGTCTGCTCAAGTGTGTATATAAAAAGTCTCTTCTTGCTCTAAAGGTATCTTTGATACCCTCCAAATAGTCATAATCAAATGCTTCAAGTGCTGCATATTGACTAAGTGTTGGGGCTGATATATATAGATTTTGGGCAATAATCTCTGCTCTTCTTATGAGTCTTTTTGGCAAAATCATCCACCCTATTCTCATACCAGGCATACAAAAGTATTTGGAAAAACCATTTATTACTATAGCTTCACTACTAAATTCAATCGCAGTAGATGGAGATATAGAACTATATACAAGACCATGATACAATTCATCAGAGATAAAGCCTATATTACTATTTTTGCAATAGAGGGCTATATCTTTGAGTCTTTTGCTAGAGTATATAGTACCTGTAGGATTGGAAGGAGAGGATATATGTACTACATCTACATTTGCACTCTGTATATCTTTTGTATTTAGCATATAGTTATCTCTTGGAGATACTGGTATAAATATGGGTGTAGCATCTACCATATATGCAAAATTCTTATAACATGGATATGAAGGATCACTAATTCCTAATCTTTGGTTTGGTTGCAAAAGCAATTGATAAGCTACCATAAATGCTATACTTGTACCAGGAGTTATCAAAATCTGCTCTATATCTACTGCAACTTTATAAAAGTATCTATAATGCTCTGCTATCTTTTGCCTAAGCTCCAATAATCCCAAAGTTGGTGTATAACTATACTGTTGGTTTGTAACTGCCCTTTGGAGTGCTTTTGTTACTCTGGGGCTAGGTGGCAAATCGGGTTCACCTATCTCAAAATGTATAGCATTTGGATACTCTTTTGCTTTTGCTACCAAATCCATTACTCTAAATGGAGCTATATTTGCATCTCTTGGCATAATATACTACAAACCTATCTCATCTAACTCTTTGAATTTAAATGCTTCTATAATCTCCTCTATACTATCTTGGTCTCTTACTACAAGTACCATACTCCCCTCTTCCATAAAGTTGAGATAATTTTCAAACTTGTTTTTTAGTACCACAAAATCCAACCAATCAATATCAGCCTCTTGCAAAGTTTTATAAAACTCTATACTCTCTATTTTACCCTCCTCAAAAGAGACTACTGCCCAACAGTTGGCTTCTATTTGGGTTGTAATAAGAGCCTCATTTGAGTCTGGTTTATCTACAGGTATTGCTATTAGCACGATGCCCCCTCTACTTTTGATAAATCCAACTCCAACTCTTTGTTATCCATCACTCCTATACCCCTATCTATAACATTTTGTGCTATTGTTTGAGCCTCTTTGAGTGAGTGCATTTTGCAACTACCACACTGATATATATTGAGTTCTGGTATATCATCTTGGGATTTTACATTGAGTACATCTATCATAGACTTCTCCCAAGCTTTGGCAACCTCTATCTCGCTAGGAGTTCCCAAAAGCGACATATAAAATCCAGTCCTACAACCCATTGGAGATATATCTATAATCTCAACACTATCACTATTTAGATGCTCTCTCATAAATCCAGCAAACAGATGCTCTAGTGTATGAATACCCCTCTCACCCATTATCTCTTTGTTTGGTTTACAAAATCTCAAATCAAATACTGTAATTGTATCACCCAAGGGACTCTTCATAACCTTTGCTACCCTAACTGCTGGTGCTGGCATCTTGGTATGATCCACCATAAAACTATCTAACATAGGCATAATATTATCCTTTTTTTTAGAGTATTATATCCAATCCCAATCTTTTTGTAATAGATGGAAGCAAATCTTTTTTGATAAGTTCAAAACACTTTTGATATTCACTATACTCTTTGCCAGAGGGATCATCAAAACTCATATGTAGATACTCTTTTGCATTTTCAAAATTGGGGCAACTCTCTTTTGCATTATCACACACTGTAACTACCAAATCAAACTCTTTATCCAAAAACTCATCTATACTCTTTGAGTGATACTTATCTTGCCATAATCCTTTGGATTTTAGTACTCTTTTTGCCTCTGGATTTACCTCACCCAAAGGGTTTACACCAGCACTCTCAACAAAAACAAAATCTTTGATATAGTGTTCTACCAAAGCTTCTGCCATAATAGATCGGCAACTATTTCCAGTACACAATATGAGTATCTCTTTTTTCATAATATAAACCTTTTTGAAATATAATTATACGCATAATAAACTTTTTTCCAAAGCCTCTTTTATAATCTATGCTAAAATACCCAAAACCCCAAAAGGATCTCTTATGCAAAAACTCCCAATTGGCATACAAACCTTTAAAGAGATAAGAGAAGATAACTATATCTATATAGATAAAACTAAAATGGCACTAGATATTATAAACAATTATAAATA
>JAMOSA010000249.1 GCA_027063325.1 Campylobacteraceae bacterium | reverse complement strand
AGTTCAGGCTCAAGGAGAAAAAGAGTGATACTTGTACTAAATTCGGGTAGCTCTTCAATAAAATTCAAGCTGTATGAACACAAGAGTCTAAAGATGGTAGTAAGCGGAACAGCACAAAAGATAGGTGAAAAAAATTCTATTATAACTGTATCAGATCCATATTCAAAAACAACAAAAGAGTTGATTTTACCAAACCATACAGTTGCACTCAAAAAGATCGAAGAGATACTCATATCACAAAACTATATAAATAGTTTCTCTTCACTCTTTGGTGTAGGTCACAGAGTGGTACACGGAGGAGAAGATTTTCACTCACCTACCCTGATTGATGAGAGTGTAATAGAATCCATAAAATCAAATATTTCATTAGCCCCCCTTCACAATAGAGCCAATTTGGAGGGTATAAAAAGTATATATCACATATCACCAAATATACCGCAAGTTGCCGTATTTGATACAGCATTTCATCAAAGTATGCCACCAAAAGCATACAGATATGCCATACCAAAAGAGTTATATACCAAGTATAAAATCAGAAGATACGGATTTCACGGAACTTCACACTACTATGTATCCAAAAAGGTTGCCAAATTAATAAAAAGAGATTATAAATCCCTAAAGATTATAACCTTGCATCTTGGAAATGGTGCAAGTGCTTGTGCAATAGACGGAGGCAGAAGTATAGATACATCTATGGGTATGACACCTCTTGAGGGGTTGGTAATGGGTACAAGAAGCGGTGATATAGATGCAGGTGTAGTACTATTTCTATCCAATATAGTATCTACAAAAGAGATAGACAATCTGCTAAATAGAGAGTCTGGATTAAAAGGACTCTGTGGTATAAATGACTTAAGAGAGATACAAAAAGAGACAGACAAAAATAGTGATGCACAATTGGCACTTGAAGTAATGGCTCATAGGATAATCAAATATATAGGAGCCTATTATGCAATACTTGGAGGATTAGATGCCATTGTATTTACAGGTGGTATAGGAGAACACTCTGCTTTGGTTAGAGAGATGGTTACAAAACAGATTGAACACTTTGGTATAGAGTTTGACAAAACCAAAAATGAAACAACCCAAAAAGATGCCTTTGAGATAACCAAAGATACAAGCTCTGTCAAAGTATGGGTAATCCCAACAGATGAAGAGTTGGTAATTGCTACTTATACAAAAGAGATAATAGAGGCTCTTCTTTAAGTCTATCTCTTTTTATACTCCTATATCAAACTCAGACTCTCTCATAGCAGTTATAACCTCTGATATAAGTTCATCAAGTTCCATATTCAACATCTTTGCACCATTTTGCACAATATCTCTATTGACTCCAGAGGCAAATGATTTTTGTTTGAATTTCTTTTTGACAGATTTTACACTCAAATCTTTTATACTTTTGCTTGGTCTTACCAATACACATGCATTTACCAACCCACTAAGTTCATCAACAGCATACAGACTCTTTTCCATATCAGAGAGAGGCTCTATATCTGTACATATACCCCAGCCATGGCTCATCATAGCTCTTATAAATATATCATCATATCCATTTGCTTTTAGTATCTCCAAAGCTTTGTAGCAATGCTCATTTGGATACTTCTCATAATCCAAATCATGCAAAAGACCAAGTATTCCCCAATACTCTATATCTGCATTCTGTTTTTTGGCAAAGTAACGCATACACGCTTCAACCTGTAATCCATGTTGAATCAAAGCCGGATTTTCATTATACTGTTTCAGTAACTCCAATGCCTCTTCTCTGCTTGGCATATCAACTCCCTTTACTTTTTAGTTTTTGCTCTTTTTTTCTCTTTTTTTCCATCTTTACAGAGTATATCCAGAGCCAATTTACAATCAAATATATAATATATGATACAACTATGGAATAGAATGCTGTACCTACATAAAGAGGTACAAATATATCATCCAAATGCTCCTTGAACCAATCAATAGTAAGTTCTACATTGGCTATGCCCTCTTTACCTAATAAAAAGTTTCCTGTCAAATACTCCATATAATACATTGGAGGCATAGTTATAGGATTACTAAGCCATACCATAGATATGGCAACTGGAACATTAAACTTAATAAAAGGTGTTGTCATAATAACAGCCAACATCTGCATGGGCATAGGTATGAATCCCCAAAAGAGTCCTACCAAAATACCCATTGTAACAGAACGCCTGTTTACTGCTATATACTCTCTTGATATATTATATTTTTCTAACAGTTTGCCTATCTTACTGTCTGGGTTGTGCTTTTTTTTGAATATTTTGCGAATCATTGTTTACTTGCCAAATATTGTAGAACCAACTCTAACCATATTTGAACCACACTCAATAGCCAGTTCAAAATCACTGCTCATACCCATAGAGCATATTGAAGCACCATACTTTGAAGCAACTTGTTCATATATTTTATAGGTAGTCTCAAAACTCTTTTGAATCTCTTTTTTATCATCTGTATGAGCACCTATAGACATTACACCTCTTAACTCTATATTCGGATACTCTGAGACAATCTTGGCATATACATCTATCGCCTCTTCTGGCATTACACCTGCTTTAGTTTGCTCTTTTGCACTATTTATCTGTAGTAATGCTCTCATTTTTGAGTTTTTATTCTCTAATCTCATATTTAATGCATCTGCAAGTTCAATTGAATCCAGAGATTGCAACAAAAATGGATTTAGATCTATCAATTTGTTTATTTTGTTTTTTTGTAGTCTGCCTACCATATGCCACTGTAGAGGCAAATCATTCAACTCCTCTACTCTTTCTTGTAACTGCTGTACCTGATTTTCACCAAATGCTCTTTGACCAAGTTCATATAGTTTTTTAATAGCTTCAACAGAACTGTATTTGCTTATTGCCACAAGTTTAACTATATGATGATCACTCACTTTGAGTCTAGCTTTTTCTATTTTCTGTATAGTATCTTCCAAATTTTGTGCTAAATAGTCCAAATTACCCATTATTAATTGCCTCCTGTAAGTCTGTTTACATCATTATATATTCCAAGCATCATCAAGCCACCCAAAAATATCCAACCAGCTATGGTCAATCTATAATAAGCCTTTTGGCTAAGCTCTTTTTTTGTAACAATTTCATATATATTAAAGATTATATGCCCACCATCAAGTGCTGGTATTGGCAATAGATTCAATACACCTAGATTTACAGATATAATAGCTGATATAAACAGTAGATTCAAAAATCCAGCCT
>JAMOSA010000248.1 GCA_027063325.1 Campylobacteraceae bacterium | reverse complement strand
AGCAAATTTTATTAGAATATCAAATATGGTAATAACTCCGCCTACATTTTCTGTACCAACTTCACCGGTTCCAATCTTTTGAACACTCTTTGTAATTATTGTAGCCCATTTCCAGGTCTGTTCAAATGCATATAAAAAAGCTTCTTTAGGAGTGAAATGGACTACTGTATCTCTATCCACTTTTGGTGCAATACCAATAATTTTTTTATGAATATTTTCTTGGAAGATATTTTTAGCTTCAATATCTTTGGTATATAGTTTTATATGCAAACTCTTATCATCTCTTAGAATATCCAAAGTAATGGGATCTTGTTCCTGCTGTACAATTTCACCTATTTGATACCAGTATTTGATACTGATTCCATCAATAGCCAATATTTTATCTCCCTCTTTCAATCCCGCCTTTTGAGCCGGAGTATCTGGAGCCACCTTGCCAATAACAGGAGGTACATAATCAACTACTGCATTTATAGGTTTACCTGCAAAACCAATAATTACAAATGCAAAAAATGCCAATACTACATTGGCAAAGGGTCCAGCAAGGAGTATTAATATTCTTTGCCATGGTGATTTTGAGGTATAACTGTCTGGAGAGTAGTCTCTTTTTGTTGGGTCAGAATCATCCTGCCCTTTCATTTTGACATATCCACCCATTGGAATGGCACTAAATACCCACTCCGTACCACAACACCACTTTTTGGCCAAAATTTTGCCAAACCCTATGCTAAATCTCTCTACTTTTACTCCTACTGCCCTTGCTACCAAAAAGTGTCCCAGTTCATGAAAAAATACAATGGCTGAGAGTGCAAGAAGAGCAACAAACAGATATACAACAAGAGTCATACCAAATCCACCTAATATTAAATTTTGATTACTTTACATATATACCATAGTATGGCTTCAACTCATAAAATTTATCCGAAATTATATCCAAAAAGTGTATAGTAAACTATATATTCTATTTTTTATATATATAAGTTGCAATTAAGAAGCACTATTTTATATTTTTGTGTTACAATTTAAAAAATTAGTCAATTAGGAGGAGTAGTAATGAGTGAAGAGAAAAAAAGCGGTGAACAGAGTACTCAAGAAGAGCAAAATATGTCCATAGACAACTCTATACAAGAGGATAAAAATAAAAATATTGATGAAACAATAGAAAATAATCAAAAAGATGAAACTTCAAATGACAATGAAGAAAACAAAGAGACAGAAGATACTAAAAAAGAGCAAAACGAAGATAATCAGAACAATTCCCAAGAGCCAACAACTCCTGTTACATTAGCTCAAGGAGATCCTCATCGAATAATTGAAGAGGCAAGAAGAAAGGTTCAAGAGGTTGACTCACTACTACACGATGAAATAATAAGTGTAGAAAAAGATTTAAAGACCTTTAAAGAGTATGAAGAGGAGTCACTGACTCCTGTTATCAATGAGACAAAAAAACTGATGGCAGAAGCTGGTGTAAGTGAAGATGAGATAGGTAAACTTGCAGTACCTCCTGTAGAGCTTGATGGTGATGATGATGAAAAGCTCTATATAGATGATATATCTAACGGTAAAGGCGGAGCATTTTTTGCAGCACTTGTTGGAGGAGCAGTAACTGTTGGAGCATGGTATGGATTCTTGCTCTCTCAGGGTGCTGTTACAGAGCCTCCAAAAGAGTTCAACATGGAGACCCTCTCACCAATATTTGACAAGTTGGCTTCACTGATTGGTCTTGGTGGCGGAGCTGAAAAGGGTGCTGGAGTAGTAATAATCTCTGCACTTATTGTTATGTGGATAATATATGCCATAAAGGTAAAATCAAAAGCCAAAAAGAATATTGAGATAGCTGCACAAAAAGAGCAAATGGCAAATGAGTACTGCACCAAAAAAGAGGAGTGCAAAAACAAAATGGAGGCTATCCGTGAGCATCTAAATGCAATGCACGATACTGCCCAAAAGTTTGCAGTACTTCTTGATGAAAAAAATGCTTCAATCAAAAGAGCATTCTACTTTGAGGGCAAAGTTGAATTTGACAAATACCATGCTCTGACTCAAAAAGAGATAAATGAGGCAAAAGAACTTATAAACCAATTGGAAAAACTTCTGTCAACTCCTGTAGCAAGAGCCGGAGTACTTACAGAAGAGGCAAAAGAGGTACTTGAAGAGGCAAACAGATATATAGACAGCTATCTTGAGTATATCTATAAAGCATAAAAAATTATCTCCTGCCATAGTTATATGGTAGGAGTTGCAGTATCTTGTGATGGTATTTGAGAATATCTTCATTGGATACTGAATTGATATAAAAATTTAAATTAAAAAATCTATATCTGTTACTGCATAGATTAGGAGATGTATATGAATTTTGGAAGTCTTTTTAGCGGAATAAGAAAACAGTCTCAAAAAAATGATGCACCAAGCCATTGGAAAAAGTGTCCCAAGTGTCTATCTTTAATGTATTACAAAGAGGTAGAGGCAAAGTTGGATGTGTGTCCAAAATGCTCTCACCACTTTAGGATAGATGCAAACAGACGAATAGAGATACTTGCTGATGAAAACAGTTTTGTAGAGCATGATGCAAATTTGATTCCTGTAGATCCACTCAAATTTGTAGATAAAAAGAGTTACAAGAAGAGGATTGAAGAGGGAAAAGCAAAAACAGGTGGCAGAACCTCTTCTGTAATAAGCGGAAGTTGTACAATAGACTCTATTCCTACTGAACTTGTTGTGTTTGATTTCGCATTTATGGGTGGTAGCTTAGGTTCTGTTGAGGGTGAAAAGATAGTAAGAGCAGTAAACAGAGCCATAGAAAAAAAGTGTGGAGTTGTAATAGTATCAGCCAGTGGTGGAGCAAGAATGCAAGAGAGTACATACTCACTGATGCAAATGAGTAAAACTTCAGCGGCATTAAGAAGACTTCACAATAACAACCTACCGTTTATATCAGTACTGACAGATCCTACAATGGGTGGAGTAAGTGCATCATTTGCAATGCTTGGAGATATTATAATGGCAGAGCCTGGTGCATTGATAGGTTTTGCCGGACAAAGAGTAATAAAACAGACTATCGGAGCAGATTTGCCAGAGGGGTTCCAAAGAGCAGAGTTTTTACTAGAACATGGTTTGATAGATATGGTAGTTGACAGAAATGATATGAAACAGAGTATCTCAAACTTTATGAAACTGTTTTTGAATACAAAATAGATGTCACAGATATATGCATTGGTAGATACTGCTCTTTTGAAGCAGTACTCTATAGAGTTCTCTTCATACATCAAATTTTTAAATACTTTGCATATCCCTGTTTTACAATACAGAGACAAAGATGGAACTATAGAGAGTATCAAATCAAATCTGCTAAAAATCAAAGATATTTTTAACGGCAAAGTAATTATAAATGATTATATGGAACTCTTGGAGTATGCTGATGGTATCCATATAGGGCAAGAAGATCTACAAGAGATAGACAAAACTCCAAAAGATGCAATCTCTGTTTTAAGATCTGTCGCAAAAGATAAATGGATTGGATTATCTACTCATAATATGGAAGAGATAGATACAGCAAATACTCTTGATATAGATTATATAGGTTTGGGAGCATATAGAGATACAGATACAAAAAAAGGTGTAAAAAGAGGTGGTCAAAAACTACTTGAGATTGCAAAATACTCCAAGCACCCTGTAGCTATTATAGGTGGAGTAAAAACAGATGATGAATTTCCAGTATATATCTCATATAAAGTTATCGGAAGTAATCTATGTAAAT